>NZ_JBHLUH010000001.1:0-48667 GCF_042433955.1 Phytohabitans kaempferiae
TCGCGATGAGAGTGGAGTTCGTCGACTCCCAGAAGGCCGAACACGGTGTCCAGCCGGTCCTGCGGGCGCTTGAAGACACGCCAGCCGAGATCGCACCATCGACCTACTACGCCGCCACGGCCCGCCCCGCCTCGGCCCGATCGCGGCGTGACGAGGAGCTGACCGCGATGATCGAACAGGCCCACAAGGAGAACTACGGCATCTACGGGGCCCGCAAGATCTGGCACGAACTGCACCGACAGGGGCGTCGACGTGGCCCGGTGCACCGTCGAGCGGCTGATGGTGAGTCCGGACTGCGCGGGCTGCTACGCGACAAGACGCCGCGCACGACCCGGCCCGCTGCCGAGACCAGCCGCCCCGCTGACCTGGTCAACCGCGACTTCACCGCGACGGGCCCGAACCAGATGTGGGTCGCCGACCTGACCTACGTGCGTACCGCCGTGGGCTGGGTGTACGCCGCGTTCGTCCTCGACGTGTACTCCCGGATGATCGTCGGCTGGCAGGTCTCCACCAGCCTCTACACGGATCTGGCGCTCGACGCGCTGAAGATGGCGATCTGGCGCCGCGAGAACCAGGGCGCCGACCTGGGCGGACTCGTGCACCACTCCGACCGGGGAGTCCAATATCGAGCGATTCGCTACAGCCAACGGCTCGCCGAGGCCGGCGCCGTCGCCTCGGTCGGCTCCAAGGGCGACTCGTACGACAACGCGATGGCCGAGGCGTTCAACTCCCTGTACAAGGCCGAACTCGTCCGCAACAGGGGTCCGTGGCGCGGCCTCGACGACCTGGAGATGGCCACCGTCGAGTACATCGACTGGTACAACAACCGCAGGCTCCACGGCGAACTCGGACACATCCCACCCGCCGAGTACGAAGCACTACACGCGATGACCCAACCGGTCACCGCACCCCTGAAAACCAGCTAACCAACTCTCCATCAAACCCGGGGCTTGACACCCTGGGGCCTACCGGCGATCACGCCACCGCGCCTGCCTCCTACCCTCCACGGGGCGTTCTACCGCTCCGCGCTGTGTCCACTCCTCGGGCGCATCAACGCCTACCTGGTGCGCTGGATCCGCAAGAAATACAAACGGCTGAGGTCCTACACGAAGGCGATGGCGGCCTGGCAACGCATCACCAGCCAGCACCCCAGACTCTTCGCCCACTGGGCATGGGTCCGCTCCGCCTGGCAGTCAGGATGACAAGAGCTGGGTGACGGGAGACTGTCACGCCCAGATCTGTGAGAGCCGGGAGGTGAGACCCCTCCCGGCTACTCGACCTTAGAGCGGATCAAGACGGAGGCAGCGGCATGAGAATCCTCAGCTACGAGGGCGAGCCTGAGATCTCCATGGACCCCGAGACCCGCCGGTCCTTGGTCCGGCAGCTACTCGGCCCCGACGCGCCGCCTGCGTGGTGCGAGTTGGTTGAAGCCCTGGCGATCCTTGCTCCGGCCCACGACAACGACATCAGCCCGCTGCACTGCACGCCGGGTGAACTGATCGTCTGTGCCCAGCCGGCTGGGGTGCCCATTACTGAGATCGAGTGGCTGGAGAAGATCGGCTTCCATGTCGCCCATGACGAGGAGGACTTCAGGTCGACCCGGTTCGGCAGCGCCTGAGCGAATCGACTTTACCTGGATAGTCCACTGTGGCGAGAGCGACTCGGCAGTGACCCAGCGCTGGCCCACCTACGCCGACACCGCCGAGTGCCACGACGCGCTCGCTGCGGCGTAGCGCGCCCGACTTGAAGCGGCGCGGGCGTGCCCGCGCGTACGCCGCCCGTCCCTTGGCCGACTCTGCCGAACGCGGCCTGACCTGCTGGCTCGGGGGCGCACTCGTCATGGATGTCTGTCCGGGGCGACCGGTGAACGGGGGCCTTATCGGCAGCGCTACGGGTAGCGCTGCCGATAACCTCCTAGCGGCCACAATCAGGGCGCCCGGTACCGCGCCACCGGTGCTAGGACGACGTCGGTGGCGGCCCAAAGAGCTGGCCTGGGCAGCGGGCGCCGTCGGACCTGACCATTCCTCTGCTGGTGCTCGCCCGTCATCCGAGCGCGAGCGGGTGCGGTTCGCCGGTGAGTGCGGCCAAGGCGGCGGCTACCTCGTGGAGGCTGGCGCGGATGTAGGTGGTGGTCGTGCCGGCGTCGCTGCCGCTGTCTGTGTGGCCGGCGTACTCGCGGGCGACGGCGTAGCCGAAGGTGCGCTCGACCCAGGTCAATGTGGTGTGCCGCAGCCAGTGCGTACTGATCTGCTGGGTTGCCACCCAGGGCAGGTGCCGGCCGATGCGCTGCCACAGGTAGTCGTAGCGTCGATAGGTGATCGGTTGACCGTTGCGGTAGCGCAGCAACCGTGTCCCGGGTGGAGCGGGGCGTTCCTCGACGTGCTGTCGCAGGTGTCGCATCAGCGTGGGCGAGACCGGCTGCCAACGCACGGTCTCGCCCTTCTCGTGCAGCAGGATCAGGCATTGATCTGGGTCAAGGTCCGCTGGTCGGAGTGCCAGGGCGCCGCCGCGGCGGCATGCGGTCTCGGTGTGTAGCCGCAGGAGCAGGCTGTCCAACACGGGATCGTCGCCTGTGGACGCCGCGATGTGGTTGATCTCGGTAAGGCGGGTGTCGGGCACTGCGCGGCGGGTGGTGGGCAGCCGTCGCGGCTTTGCCACTTTGCTAGCGGGATTATCCGCTTCGGCGATGAGACCGTCGGCGACGGCGTGGTTGTACGCGCAGCGCAGGGCGGCGATGAGGTGCTCGGCCGCGCTGCGTCCCCCGCGAGCGTTGCGGCGGGCCACGGTGTGGGTCTTGACGTACTCGGATAGCTGCTTGACCTCGGTGGGTGTCGGTTCGTCCAGTCGGCGCTGCCCCCAGTGCTCGACGATGCGGTTCCAGTAGGAGCTGTACACCCGGCGGGTACCGACGCTGACGGCCTGCGACACCACAGGGATGTACTCGGCGAACGTCGGCGCTGGCGGCCGAGCCGGCGCGGCGTGCTGCAAATCGGCCGGTGAGATGCCCAGCCGGGACAGCAGCAGCAGTGCGGCGTCCAGGTCAGCCTGGTCGGGCGGCGCGGGGGTCGGTTGCGTGGTCATGCGGCCTCACCGCCCAGCACGGCGGCGTGAAACTCGGTGATCATGGTGTGGAGAGCCGCCGGTGGATGGACCACCAGGCGCCCGGCGGCGGGGTCTGCGACGAGCAGGACCCGGCTGCCCGAGGTGAGCCCGTACCACTGCCGAACTGCGGCCGGTAGCCGCACCTGACCAGGCTGAGTTACCCGGAACACCGCGTGCGGATCAGCGGTGACGAGCACGAGCCCGCCACACACCCGGATATCCACGCACGTGCCCGGAGCCCACCCCAGTGCGGGGATGACCGTGGACTCGGTAATCCGGCCGTTGCAGTCGATCGCGGCCATCCCACAGACCGGCGACCGGCCGGCTACGGGAGCGAGCTGCGCGACCGGCAACGCCCGCCGACCATTGACCTGCCCGGCCTGTCGGGCATCAGCAACCGCAGGTGGGACGACCGGGGACACGACCAGGGCGGTCACGACGACCACCCCCAGCGCCGGCTCGCCGCGATCAGCCGGAGCGTGAGGACCCCGATCCGGTGGTTAAACGGGTTTGACCACCGGTACGTCAAATCAAGCAGATATGCTTGGCGTTTGTGTCCGAGGGGGGACTTGAACCCCCACGCCCTATACGGGCACTAGCACCTCAAGCTAGCGCGTCTGCCATTCCGCCACCCGGACTTGTGCGTCCACTTTACCGGGGGGCTTTTGGAACGGACACACCGTCCTATCGCCGCCCTAGGGCCGCACGGGGCATCACTGTACACGGCTCCGCCGGGGGTGTGCACGGCAGGCACGCGGGTACGGATGAGTGGCGGCGCGCGGGGGCGGATGAGTGGCGGCGCGCGGGGGCGGAAATCCGGGGGCGGTGGGCGGCTCCGGCGGCCACACTGGCCCCATGTCGATCAGCCGCATCAATCCCGAAGGGCTGCACGTCACTCCGGGCTACCACCACGTCACGGTCGTCGAGGCGGGGCGGACCGCGTACCTGGCCGGCCAGTGCCCGCTCGGGCCGGACGGGGCGCTTGTGGGCGCCGGTAACTTCTACACGCAGGTCGACCAGGTGGCGGCGAACACGCTGGCCGCGCTCGCGGCGGTCGGTGCGGGACCGGAGCACGTCGTGCGGACGGTGATCTACGTGGTCAGCGGCGAGCAGGCGGTGTTGTCGCTGGTCTGGGACCGGTTTCTGGGGTCGCCGCTGGCACCGGCGTTCACGACGGCGAGCACGCTGCTCGGGGTCGCGCGGCTCGGCTTCACCGGCCAGCTGATCGAGCTGGACGTCACCGCCGCGCTTCCTGGCTGAGGCCCGGTCCGCGCGAGCCTGCGGGCCGCCGTCCATCGCGTGCTCGGCGCCGCCTCGGGCGCACCGGCCAACCGCGCCAGCCAGCTCAGCTCACCCCACGCAGACCCGCACCGCCGCGCTGAGCGCGTTCCGGCGGGGAGTGACGGATTGTGGGCGAAGCGAGACCCGGGTGGCGCGAAACGGCGGGGGCCAGGCAGCATGACGGGCGTGTCCCAGCCCTCTCCGCTCGCCATGGCGCAGCAGAACGCCCGCGCGCTGCGCGACTCCGGTGACCTCGCGGGCGCCCGGGAGATGCTCGACCAGACGTTGGAGGGCGCCAAGGTCGCGCTCGGTGAGGACAACCCGGAGGTGATCGCGACCGGGCAGGTGCTGGCGGGCCTGCACCGGGAGGCGGGCGACCCGATGGCGGCGCGGCGGGTCCTGGAGGAGGCGTACGCGGCGGGGCAGCTGCACCTGGGCGACGCCCACCCGCTGATGCTGTCCATCTCCTTCGACCTCGGTGGCGTGGCGGAAGAGCTGGGCAACCGGCACGAGGCTCGGCGGGCGTTCGGGCGGCTGGCGGCGCACGGGCCGGCGGTCTTCGGCGCTGACCACTGGACGGTGCGGGCGGCGCGGGAGTACCTGGGCGACGCCCAGCCGTCGGCCGAGCTGACCATCCCGGCGGAGGAGCCGCCGGCACCGCCGCCGATGCAGTTTCCCTCGTCCGCGGCCTTCGCCCTGCCGAGCACGCCGCCGCAGATGCCGCAGCCGGCCCAGCCGCAGGCGCCCCCGCAGCCGAGCCAGCCCTACGCCCCGCCGCAGAGCGGCCCGCCTTACGCACCACCACACAGCAGCCCGCCATACGGCGCACCGCAGAGCGGCCCGCCATACGCGCCGCCGGTGACCGGCCAGTCGCCGTCGGGCGGCGGCTACGCGCCGCAGCCGGTGTACACGCCACCGCCGCCGGGAGCGGCCTACGGCGGGGACAGCGAGCCGACGTACCACGTGACCCGCCCGCGGAAGGTGCGCGGAGCGACGGTGGCCGCGATGATCGCGGCGGCTGCCGCCGTCCTGGCGGCGGGGTTCGTGGCGATCCAGGTGCTCTTCACGGGGGACGAGCCGCCGGCGCCGCCGGTGACGCAGAGCCAGGGGCCGCGGCTGGCCGGTGACCCGCCGACCGAGCTGAAGGTGCGGGTCGACGGCACGGCGATCACGGTGAGCTGGAAGGACCCGACGGACGGGACGGTGCCGTTCATCGTGGCCGGCGCGCAGGCGGGCCGGCAGCACAAGGCTATGGCCACCATCAATCCGGGCGAAACCACCGCGACAATCAACGGTTTGAACCCGCGACTGGGCTACTGCTTCACGGTGCTGGCGGTTTACAGCAGTGACGAATACGCTGCGTCGGGCCAGGTGTGCACGGAGCGTAATACTCCGACCCCTGGTTAATCCACAGTCGTCAAGATCGCGCGCGACTGGAGCCACCTGGGCTGATACCAAGGTCATCGGGGTTATCCACAGCCTTGGGGGACCGTATCCACAGCGGGTTCCCGCTTACCCAACGCACCACCTATGATGGCGGGCGGCATTCGGGGAGGAACGCATACGACGAGCGCGCGGGAGCGACGCCGGCCCGCGTCACGGGGTGGGGAGGGCGGCCGACTGTGGTCACCACAGGCAACGGCATGGCTGGCACAGGCATTGGCACATCCGATAGTCCGGTCACGGGCCCGGCGAAGCGCCGGACCATAAAGCGCGGTGGCATCGTCACGATCGCCACGGTGCTGGGGCTCGTGACGGCGATGGGTCTCACGATCCTCGGGCTCGGCGCGGCTGACCACGCGGTGGCCAGCCACGACGCGAGTTCGTGGCTGTGGAGCTCGCTGCGCAGCGAGATGGCCCGGGTCAACGGTGTGACCGGCCGGGTCGACACGCGGTTGCAGATCCCGCAGGGCCAGGGCCACAAGATGCAGGTCTCGCAGACCGACCGCTTCCTGATCCTGCGCGACCTCAACACCGGCCAGGTCAGCTCCCTCGACCTCGCCACGCTCCAGATCACCGCCACGACCAAGACGGTCGCCGGAGTCGGCGTGAGCGTGGCGCTGCAAGACGACAAGGCGTTCGTGGTCGACGCGGTGCAGGGCGTGGTGCGCCAGCTCGACCCGCGCTCGCTGGTGCCGATCGGCGAGGCGGTGCACTACCCGCCGGGCATCACCGGTGGCACGTTCGACGGCGGTGGCCACCTGTGGATCGCCGTGCCCAGCGAGGGCACTGTGTCCGCGGTGACCGCGGCGCCCTTGCCCGACGCGCCGGCCGCGTCCGGTGGTGCGGGCGGCAGCGGCAGCAGCCCGGCAATCGTGCGCACGGTCGACGTCGCCGACCCCAGCCACGATCTCACCATCTCCACGCTCGAAGAGGGCGTCGCGGTGCTCAACCGCACGACCAAGACGCTCACCACGGTCAAGGGTGAAGACAAGGTGGCCACCACGCTGACCATCGACGGGCTGGGCGCGCTGCCGCCGCGCACCGACGGTCCGCGCATCCCGGTGACCGTGCCCGACCAGCGCCACGTGTGGGTCGTCGACCCCGACAAGGTGCAAGACTTCGAGGTGCCCGGCGAGGGCGCCAGGCTCCAGCCCGCGGTCGCCTGGGCCGGGCGCTTCTACGCCGCCGAGGAGTCGACCGGCACGGTCTACGTCTTCGACGCCAACGGCCAGCTGGTCAACAAGATCGAGGTCAAGGGCGCCAACGGGCCGCTGGAGCTCGAGGTCCGGGAAAACCACCTGTTCATCAACGCGCCCAACTCGCAGAACGCGACGGTGGTCGACGACAAGCACGACGTGCGCACCGTCGACAAGTACGCCAACGACGTCCTCGGTGGCGACCCGCCGCCGCCCCCGCCGCCGCCGGTGAAGAAGGACCCGCCGGTGGGCAAGCCCGGCGCGCCTCGCTCGGTGACCGCGACCGGTGGCAACGCCGAGGTTACGGTGAGCTGGCGCTCGGCCAACCCCAACGGCGCCGACATCACCAAGTACGTGGTGGAGGGCGACGGCAAGACCATCGAGGTGGGCGCCAGCCAGCGTTCGGTGCGGATCACCGGCCTGGTCAACGGGCAGGAGTACCGGTTCTCGGTGCACGCGGTCAACGCCAAGGGCGAGGGGCCCAAGAAGCAGAGCAACCCGGTCGTGCCCACCTCCGAGGTGCCCGACCCGCCGACCAACGTCACCGCCGAGGCAAGGCCCGACGGCACGGTCGTGGTGAAGTGGGACGCGGCCAATGGGCAGGGCCTGCAGATCCGCAAGTACACCGTGACGGCCGTCGCCGCGGGCGCCACCGCACCGGCCGGCGAGTCGACCTCGACCGAGCTGGTGGTGCCGGCCGGCGAGTTGGAGTACGGCAACCAGTACGCGTTCCAGGTCGTCTCGGTCAACGAGCGGGGTGGCGCGTCCGAGGCGTCGCCGATCAGCAACAGCGTGGTGCCGTTCGCGGTGCCCGACCGGCCGCCGGCACTCGACGTGACCACGGTCGCGGGCAAGGCGGGCACGCTCCGCGCGGTGTGGAGCGCGCCGGCGGACAACGGCCGGCCCATCACCAAGTACGTGGTCGAGGCGGGCGACAACCGCACCGAGGTCACCGGCACCTCCACCGAGATCGGCGGCCTGGGCACGGGCGCCAACGTCACGGTCAAGGTGCGCGCGGTCAACGAGGCCGGCGAGGGCCCGGAGGCCGCCCAGACCGGCCGCACGGTGGCCAAGCCCGCGGTCACGGTGACCGGCGGCTCGGTCACTTCGACGTCGATCACGGTCAACTTCACCGTCAACGACGGCGGTGGCAACGTCACGTGCAGGCTCGCGGCCGGCGGTAAGACGGCCAACGGCAGTTGCACCAAGCTGACCGTCACCGGGCTTGCGCCCGGCACGGTCTACAACTTCACGGTCACCGCGACCAACGCGGCCGGCAACGACACCGGCACCGGCAGTCGCACCACCAGCCTGGTGTACGGGATCGCCACCTGCAACAACGGCACCGCCGGCGCCGAGCGCACCTACTGCGACTCCGATCGTGAGGGCCGCAACGGAAACGAAATCTTCGCCAACACGAGCCAGAGCAGCACCCAGGTCGGCTGGGCCGAGCCCGGCACGCGACTCAAGGCGTTCTGCCGGAAGCAGGGCGAGGAGATCTACGCGTACGTCTACAACAGCGACAAGCGCAGCACCTGGTGGATCCAGGTGGAGTACAACGGCGGGCGCAGCTACATCCCGTTCGCCTGGTTCAACCTGGAGGGTGAGGGGCTCAACTCGACCGGTCCCTTGCCAAACTGCTGATGACCGCGACCGTCAACCACAACCACGCGACGAGCCCTCCCGAGGGGC
Organism: Phytohabitans kaempferiae; assembly: GCF_042433955.1. Taxonomy (NCBI): domain Bacteria; kingdom Bacillati; phylum Actinomycetota; class Actinomycetes; order Micromonosporales; family Micromonosporaceae; genus Phytohabitans; species Phytohabitans kaempferiae. Next base: position 8,715 of record NZ_JBHLUH010000001.1, read on the forward strand.
TCACGCAGCAGCACGTGCAGGGCTTCGCCCACATGGCGGCCCGCCTCGCCGACAACATCGGCGCGGTGGTCCTGGGCAAGCCGCAGGTGGTGCGGCTGGCGCTGACCGCGCTCTTCGCACAGGGCCACGTGCTGCTCGAAGACGTGCCCGGCGTCGGCAAGACCACGCTGGCCCGGGCGATGGCGGCCACGATCCACGGGCAGTGGCGGCGCATCCAGTTCACGCCTGACCTGCTGCCCGCCGACGTCTCCGGCGTGACGATCTTCAATCAGGCGACCCGGGGCTTCGAGTTCCACCCCGGGCCGGTCTTCGCCAACGTGGTGATCGCCGACGAGATCAACCGGGCCTCGCCCAAGACGCAGTCCGCGCTGCTGGAGGTCATGGAGGAGCGCACGGTCACGGTCGACGGCACGCGCCATCCGGTGCCCCGGCCGTTCCTGGTGGTCGCGACGCAAAACCCGGTCGAGATGGACGGCACCTACCGGCTTCCCGAGGCGCAGCTCGACCGGTTCCTGGTCAAGCTCTCGGTGGGCTACCCGAGCGAGGCGGTGGAGATCGAGGTGCTTCGCGGCGCCACGATGCGCTCGCCGGAGGCGCTGGAGGCGATCGCCGACACCAGCATGATCAGCCAGATGGTCGCGATGGCGCAGCGGGTGCACATCGCCGACCCGCTCTACGCGTACGCGGTGCGCCTCGCCGCCGCCACCCGTAACCACGCCCAGGTGCGGGTCGGCGTGAGCCCTCGTGGCGTGATCGCGCTGACCCGGGCGGCGTGCGCGTACGCGCTGATCGAGGGGCGCGGCTTCGTGCTGCCCGAAGACATCAAGACGCTCCTGGAGCCGGTCTTCGCGCACCGCGTGCTGCTCACCTCCGACGCCCAGTTGCGCGGGGTCACCGCCGCCGACGTGCTGCGCGACGCGGTCGAGCAGGTGCCGGTGCCGCTCCCCAACGGCCAGCAGGCCGCCGCCGCGCCACCGCAAAACGGGGCGACGTACCAGAACGGCATGGGCCACCAGAACGGCGCGGGCCACCAGAACGGCACGGCTTACCAGAGCGGCGCCGCGCACCAGAATGGCACCGGCTACCAGGGAGGTGCCGCCGCCGGCCGGCAGGCACCACCCGGTCACCACGGCGCGCCGGGCCACCAGGGAGCGCCCGGGCGCCACCCGGGTTAGGGGCCGGACCGATGCGGCTCACCCCTCGCGGCGTCGGCCTGCTCGCCAGCGCCGCCGCCCTGCTCGCCGCCGGCTTCTGGTTCGGCTACCCCGAGCTCACGATGCTCGGCAGCGCGGCGGCGATCGCCACCGGTTGCGCCTTCGCGCACGCGGCGTGGCGCCCCGGGCTCTCGGTCAGCCGGGTCGCCGACCCCGACCGGGTCGCGCGTGGCGAGCCGGCGACGATGACGCTCACCGTGCGCAACAGCGGTCGCCTTCCCTCGGCCAGCCTCATCGCCGAAGACCGCTGCGGCGCCCGGCCGGTGCCCGTGCCGCTGCTGCGCCTGCGCCCCGGCCACGACACCACGGTCAGCTACCCCGTGCCGACCCACCGCCGCGGCGTCATCCCGGTCGGGCCGCTGCGGGTCACCCGCCGCGACGCGCTCGGGCTGGTCTCGCTCGCCCGCGCGCACGGCGAGACCGCCAAGGTGTGGGTGCACCCGCGCATCCACCACCTCACCGCCGTACCGGCCGGCGTGGCCCGCAGCCTCGACGGCCGGCTCGACCGCGTACCGCACGGGACGATCACGTTCGACTCGCTCCGGGAGTACGTGGTCGGCGACGAGTTGCGCCGCGTGCACTGGCGCACCAGCGCCAAGGTCGGCGAGCTGATGGTCCGCGAAGACCTCGACACCAGCCTCCCGCAGCTCGTGGTGCTGCTCGACGACCGCGCCTCGGCGCACCCCCGGGAGAGCGTCGACGAGACGTTCGAGTCGGCGTGCGAGGCGGCGGCCTCGGTGGTGGCCGCCGCCGTACGCGAGGACGTGCCGGTCACCCTCCAGATGGTCTCCGGGGGCGGCGGCACCGCCGACTTCCTCGACCGGCTCGCCGAGGCCGAGCTGCACCGCGACGGCGACCTGCACACCGCCACCAACCGCCTGCGCCAGCAGCGCCTCGGCGACACGCTGGTCTACCTCACCGGCCCCGGTGGCGGCGCCGACCTGGGGCTGATCGGCGCGCTGCGCGGCTCGTACCCCGCGGTGGTGGTCGGCGTGTTCGGCTCGGACGGCCCCACCTCGGCCGCGGTCGACGGCATGATCGTGCTCGACGCCAAGGACGGGGCGGCGTTCGCCGCCGAGTGGGAAGGTGTCGAGCGGTGGTGAGCGACGCGGGCCGCCCCGCGCGCGGCGGGATCGCCGGGCGGCTGGTGAAGGCGGCGCCCGTACCCCTGGTGCTTATGATCTTGATTGGGCTGAGCGGCGCGGCGCTGGCGCGGATCTACGCGGGCCCGCTGCTGCCTCACCTCGTCGCCGGCGCGGCGATCGGCTCGGTCGGCGTGAGCGCCGCGGCGCGGCGGCTGCCGTCGTGGCTGGTCGCGCCGGTGTCGGTGGTCGCGATGGGCATCTACACGGTGCTCGCGCTGCGGCTGGCCGCGCAGCGCGCCGAGCTGCCCGGCGGGCTGGTCGAGATCCTCTCCGACGCCGCCCGCAACGGCATTCCGCGCCTGCTCACCGCCATGATCCCGGTCGAGCCCACGCCCGACACGGTGCTGGTGCCGGTGGTCGGCGCGTGGCTGGCCGGGCTCGCCGCCACCGAGGTCGCCGTGCGGGCCGGGCGCGTGCTGCTCGGCTACCTGCCGCCGGCCGCGCTCTACGCCGGTGCCCTCTACGTCGTGGGCCCCAACGCCCAGGCCGCGGTGCTGCCCACGCTCGCGTTCGCGGCCGCCGCCGCGGCCGGGCTGGCGGTGACCGGTCGCCCCCCGTCACCGGCCGCCGGTGACATCGCCGCGCCGGTCCGGGCCGCCATGCGGATACGGGTCGCGGCCGGCGCCGCCGCCGGTCTCGCCGCGATCGTCCTGCTCGCCGCGGTGGTAGGCCCCTTCGTCGCCGGCCAGGTGGGCACGCGGCCGGTCGACCCGCGCAAGTACGTGCAGCCGCCGCAGGTCGACAGCCTCGACGAAAACCCGCTGATCCGCATCTCCGGATGGGCGCTCAACCCCGACCAGCACCTGCTCGACGTGACCTCGCAGCCGGGCGGGCCGGTGCGGTTGCGGCTGGCGGTGCTCAACGACTACGACGGGATCACCTGGCGGGTCGGCGCCACGTACCGCAGCGCGGGGCGCGTGCTGCCCTCGCCGCCCGTCGGCCCAAGCTCCACAGTAGACACCGTGCGGCAGGAGATCACGGTCGCCGACCTCACCGGGCGGCTGCTGCCCACGGTGGCCACGCCGACCGAGATCGACGGCGCGCGCGTGGCGTTCGACCCCGCCAGCGGCACGCTCATCCGTCCCGAAGGGCTGGCCGCGGGGCTGCGCTACTCGGTCACCTCCACGCGCGAGCGGCCCGACCTGGGGCTGCTGACGGCGGCCGACGTACCCTCCGGCGAGGCGGTCGCCCGCGTGCTGCGGCTCGGCGACGGCGTGCCGGAGCAGCTCCAGCGCCTCGCCGACCAGCTCGCCGAGGAAAACGGCGCGCCGTACCAGCGGGCGGTGGCGATCGAGGAGTTTCTCGCCACGCACTACCGCGTCGTGGCCGACGCGCCGAGCGGCCACGCCTTCCCCAACCTCGCCTTCTTCCTCTTCGGCCCGCGTGGAGGCGGTGGGCAGGAGGGCACGTCGGAGCAGTTCGCCGCGGCGTACGCGGTGCTCGGCCGGCTCATGGGCCTGCCCACTCGCGTGGTGGTCGGCTTCCAGTCGGCCAGCGGCACCGGCCCGGTGCGCGGTGCCGACGCGCTGGCCTGGCCGGAGGTGCTGTTCAACGGCGTGGGATGGGTCGCGTTCGACCCGATGCCCAAGCCGGACACCGAGCCGCGTCCGGTCGAGGAAGACTTCAAGCCGCCCACCGAGCCACCGAGCGAGCCGCCCACCGAGGCGCCCACCGACTCCGCCTCCGCCAGCGCCTCGGCCGATCCGGTCGCGGCTCCCGGCGACACCGGCGGCAGGTCCGCCGGCGCGGTCGTGGCCGGCGGGCTCAGCACGCTGCTCGTCCTGGTGGTCGGCGGCACCGCCGTGGTGCTCCTGACGATGCGGCGCGGCCTGCGCCGGCGGCGGCTGGAGGAGGGGCCGCCGGCCCAGCGGGTCGCCGGCGCGTGGCTGGAGGTCAGCGACGCGCTGCGCCTCGCCGGCCGCCCCGCGGGCTCGCACCTCGACGCCACCGAGGTCGCCGCGCACGCCCAGGTGGCGGCCGAGGGGCGGCGGGCCAACCGGCTGCGCCAGGCGGCACCGCCGATCGAGGAGCTGGCCGAGATGGTCAACCACGCGACGTTCGCCCCGTTCGCCACCGACGAGGCACAGGCGCGGCGGGCCGGCGCCCAGGCGGTGGCGTACGCCGCCGACCTTCGGGCACGCCGCTCCTGGTGGCGGCGCGTGCTGTGGTCGCTGCACCCCGGCCCGCTGCGCTGGCACCGCCGCCGCTGATCGAGCCTCCTGCCGGCCGCCGGCGCGCAAATCGATCACGCCTGGACCTCGGCACCGTGACGAGAGGATCTCGCTAAGTTAGGCTTTCCTAACGTGAGGGACGAGTCGCTCGCCGACCTGCTGGGCGGACGGCGCGGGGCGGTCGACGCCACTGTGCCGCCGCTCGCGTTCGCCGCCGGCTGGCTCGCGACCGGCCAGTCGCTGTGGGGCGGCGTGACCGCCGCGCTGGTGGCCGGCGTCGCCGTCGCGATCTGGCGGGTCGCCCGGGGCGCGAAGCCGGGCGCCGCGCTCGTCGGGCTGCTGGCGGTCTGCCTGGCCGCGCTGATCGCCGTGCGCACCGGCCGGGCCGCCGACTTCTTCCTCATCCAGCTCGTCTCCAACGCGGCCAGCGCCCTGCTCTGGACGGTCAGCATCGCGCTGCGCTGGCCGCTGCTGGGGCTGATCGTCGGCGCGGTGCTCCGCCAGCGGACCCGGTGGCGGAGCGACCCCGACCTGCTGCGCGCGTACGGCCGGGCGAGCTGGATCTGGGTCATGCAGTACGCGATCCGGCTGGCGGTCTTCCTCCCGCTCTACGCGGCCGACCAGGTGGCGGCGCTGGGCGTGGCCCGGGCGGCGCTGACCTGGCCACTGGTGGCGGCCTGCCTGGCGGTGAGCTGGTGGGTCATCCGCCGTACGCTCCCGGCCGACCACCCCGGCCCGCGCCACCCCGTCACGCCCGCCCCGCCGGCCCCTCGGGACGCCGCGCACCGCGGGGACGACGAGGGGACTCGGCGGGAAGGCGAGCACGCGCGGGATCGGGTCAGCGGGCCCGCCGCAGGATCGTGACCAGCACGCCCGCGCCGAAGGTCAGCACCTCGGTCAGCTCCCATGCCGACTTGTCCGAGGTCTCCCCGAACAGGCGCCGTCCGGTGCCGAGCAGCACCGGAAACGTCATCAGGTGCAGCTCGTCGACCAGGTCGTGCTCGATCAGGCCCTGGACGAGCTGGATGCTGCCGGCGACCGAGATGTCACCCTCGACCTCGGCCTTGAGCCGGCTCACCTCCTCGACCAGGTCGCCCGCCAGCACGCGCGTGTTGTTCCAGGTGGGGTCGGTGAGCGTGCGCGAGACGACGTACTTCGGCATCGCGTTCAACTTGTCGGCCAGCTCGCCCTCCTCCTGCGGCCAGGCGGCGGCGAAGCCCTCGTAGGTGTGGCGGCCGAGCAACTGCGCGCTGGCGCCGAGCGCTTCGTCGATCTTGAACCGCTCGCCCTCCTCGCCGCGGTCGAACTCGAAGCTCCAGTTGGGGTACTTGAAGTCCTCGCCGCCGGGCGCCTCCACGACGCCGTCCAGCGAGATGAACTCGGTGACCACGATCCGTCCCATGCCTGTCTCCTCTCAGTGGCTTCCGGTCTCGGTGGCGTCCGGTCTCAGTGGTTTGCGGCCTCAGTGGTTTGCGGTCTCAGCGGTTTGCGCGAAGTCGCGCAGCGCGGCGGCGAGCACATGGGCGGGGGCGCTGTGCTGCTCGCCCTCGACCGGCAGCAGGGTCGCGGTCGGCAGGAGCTCGGCCAGCGCCTGGGCGGCCGAAACGATGGAGGGAAACGTCCCGGTGCCGTGCAGCACGAGCGTCGGCACGGTGATGGCGGCCCAGCGGTCGCGGGGGAGGGGCTTGCCCGACATCGTGGTGCCCATGATCCGCCCGTCGTAGGCGATCGTCGGCGCGACCGCCTCCATGACCGGCCAGAACTCGCTCTGCCGGATGCCCTCCACGGCCTCCTCGGGCATGCCGGCGGCGGCGGTCAGGAACAGCGCGGCGGCGTCTCCCGGGCGCCCGGCGGCCCCGGCGGCGTCAAGGCGTTCGACGTAGTCGGCGGGGAGCGGCGGGCGGCTGTCGTCGACGACGAACGGCGCCTCGAAGAGCGCCAGCCGCCGGATCGGCAGGCCGGCGGCTGCGGCGTCCAGCGCGAGCACCGCGCCGGAGGACCAGCCGAACAGGGTCGCCGGCGCGCCGGCCACCTCGATGAGCGCGGCGATGTCCTCGATCTCGCGCTGGACGGCGTACGGCGAGCGGGGCGACCCCCTCGCCGAGCAGCACCGCGGCCTGCCGGGCGCGCTCGATCTGCCGGATGCCGCCCTGCGTGAGCCCGGTCGCGGCGGCGACGCGGCGCTGCACCGACCTGGTCCCGACGCCGGGCATCCCGCCGGCCACGACCTCGTCGACGAGCGGGTCGCGCACCACCACGCCCTCGCGTACGAGCCGGGCGACGAACTGCTCCGCGCTCTCGAAGTCGGGGATGAGCCACTGGTCGCCACGGAGCAGGAACGTCGTCGCGGTCGCGTGCGGGCTCTCCAGCGCGGAGTCGACAAGGCGCGCCGGCGGCAGGTGCGGCATCGAGGTGCCGTGCGCGAACGTGATCCCGAACGACGCCGATCCGTCGGGCACCTCGACACTCGACGCGGTGGTCTCCGGACCGCGTACGGCGGCGTGGACGCTCCCCTCGTGCTCCCAGAACACGAGGGCGGCGTGGACGCTCCCCTCGTGCTCCCAGAACACGAGCTCCCAGTGTGCCGTCGCGATGGAGGTCATCCGCGCGACGCCGGACGCGTGGCTGCGCCAGACCCGGTGCACGTACGGCGAGTCCGACGGCCGGTCCTCGTTGTCCAGCGGCATCCCGTCCCCCGTGATCTCCGTGGCCGTGGCCAGTCTCGCACGGCCCGGCAGGCCGCGCCGCCGGCCCCGGAACGCACCGCGGACCCACAGGACCCACCGGATGCGCCCTAGGATCCGGTCGATAGAGGAACATCGCTCGGGTCTGCCGGAGTGCGCGGTGTCGGCGCTGGACTACCAGACCACGGTCGCGGAAGCCCTGCGGCACCGCGCCGGCCGGGCCACGGTGGTCGACCTCGCCGGCTAAAGATTTTTCGCGGTCGAGGTCCGCGCATTACGTCGCGGTTCGCTTCTGGCGTGACAGAGGGGAGCTGCCGCGATGCCCGTCGCGCTCCTGACCGCCGCTCCCGCGGCCGCACCCTCCGTGTCCCCACGATCCCGACCCGGTCCAACGCGGGCGGGCTTCGGTCCCGGGCACACCGTTCTGTGGATCTCGGGTCCTCGCTCACGGCAAAGGTGTTGGTCGCGAGCAGCCCGGGCCGACCGGTCGGCAGGTCGGGGTCGCGTTCCAAAGAGCTGTCGAGTTGGGCGCGCCAACGCGCCCAACTCGCGCCGAATCGCCGGGCACCCTCAGCTCAGCTCAGCGATCGGTCGGGGTAACTCGTTGGACCGGCGGGCCCGGTCCGCGCACCGGGCAGGGCAACCTTCGGAATCAAGACGGGTTATGGCCGCTATGACGCCACAGGTCGGCTAGATTTCGGGGTCATATGCTCGGGCCGGGCACTTTTCTATCGGTTTGTTCGGTTCGGCAAGGTCCGGGAGGAGGGCCACGCTCGGCGGGGACCTAGGTGATCTATTCCAAGGGGGAACTGGCGCAGCTTTCGCCGGGAATGTCGCAGCGGGTCCTGGCCAGCGGAAGGCTCTTTCCGGGAAACCGCCCTTTGCCGGCGGCGCGAGAGGGCTGTTTCCCGGAAATTACCCTTTCGGTGCCGCTTGAGCATCACCGGCCCGATCGCGTCCGTGACCGCGGTGCGGCCGGGCAGTGGGCGGCCGGCCCGAATCTACTACATGGCGTAGTGGTGTGTCGAGGGCGATGGGCGATGTCGCCGGTGTCGTGGTGGCTGGGGCGCGGATGGGAAGTGGAACGAGCGGCCGTCCTGCCTGCCGGTGGCGGGCGCAGGATAATCCGGATCGCGCGTGGGGGAATCGGTTGTCCGGGGGACCGGGCCCGCGATGATCGGCGATTCGCCCATACCGGCCGCGCGGACCGTCGATCGCTTGTCCTGTAGGAGATCCGGCCCACTGCCCGGACCTGGGGTGCGGGAGATCCACTTTGGATCTGGCGGGCACCGCGGGGCGTTCTTTCCGATCATGTGAATCGGCGGCCCGGCAATTAGTGACGCGATTTTGACAGAAGTCGCTTTCGCACTTTGGAGGGAACGCCTGGCGCCGATCGGTTTGCCGCCTAATCCTTTCGGACGCAGCTCGCATTCCGATCTGGAAATGGACCCGCTATCGGCTTTATGGTCCGGCCATGAACTTGCGGGCGAGCCGCATTCTGTGGCCGGCCTCTATTGTCGTGATCGCATCCATCGAGCTTCTCGTCGTCGATCCGCGGACCCCCGCGGTCCTCCTCGGCGTCGGTGCGATCGTTGCCGCGCTGCTGGCGATCCAGTTGGAGGTCCTGCGGGTCCGCCCGCGCGTGGCGACCACGACCGGTCCCGCCGCACCGCCGGTTCCGCCCGGCGGCGGGGTCTTCTTCCGCCCGCCCGCGGCGCCGCCCCAGCGCACACCGGAGCCGCCCCGCGTACCGGCGTCGGCGGCCTCGGCAAACGGCTTTCCGGCTCCGCCGCTGTTTGGTGGCCGGCCGTCGGCGGCGCACGCGAAGCCCTGGCTGCTCCCGGCGCGTCCGGCCCACGCGGCGGTCTGCGCCGACGAGGCGCGGTTGGGTCACCTGACGGTGCGGGCCGCCTCGGTCGTGGGGCCCGGGCACCGGTGCGAGGAGCCGGCCGTCGCCCGCCAGGACGCGTACGCGCTGGGGCGGGACACCGCCGGGCGGCGGCTCATCCTGGCCGTGGCCGACGGGCTCTCCAGCGGCCGGCACTCCGACATCGGCGCGAGCCGTGCGGCCACCTTCGCGGTAGACGCCATGCGGCGGCGGCTCGACCAGGGACGGGAGCTGGCGGCGGTCGAGGTGTTCGGCGAGATCGCAGCCCACCTGCGGGCGACCGCCGAGGTCCGGCGGCTCGCCCCGGAAGACCTGAGCACCGTGCTCGTGGTCGCGGTCGTCAACGCCTACCCGGACCAGCGGGGCGTGCACCGGATGTGGACCGCGTGGATCGGCGACAGCGCGGTGCTGCGGCACGAGGGCAGCGCCTGGCGACCGATCGGCGGCGACACCAAGAGCGCGCGGGACGGCATCGAGTCCAATGTGGTCGGCGCCTCGCTTCCGGCCGAGCCGCAGCTGGTCCGCGCCGAGGCGGCCGAGTTGCCGCCGGGCGGAATGGTCGCGGTCATGACCGACGGCGTGGGCGACGCGATCCGGATGGAGCGGTCGGCGGCCGAGTTCTTCCTCGACCGGTGGCGCCGCCCGCCGCCGGTGGCCGAGTTCCTCACGCACGTGTCGTTCCAGGCACGTGGCCACCAGGACGACCGCACCGCGGTCGCGGTCTGGCTCGACGCGGCACCGGGCGGAGTCTGAGACGTGGCTGCCCAATGGAACCTGCCGGCGCTGGTGTCGCTGGCCGACCTGGGCCCGCTCGACGAGTCGATCAGCCAGGCGGCCGGCGAGAGCGTGGGCATCCACCCCGTGAGCCGGCAGCCCGGCTGGCTGGTCAAGGTCTACAAGGCGCCGTTGCCGGGCGAGGAGACCAAGCACCTGACCGAGCTGGTCAACCTGCCGAGCATCGCCAGCGACGAGGAGCGGGCGGTCATCGCGGCCAGCACCTCGTGGCCCGTCGCCGTGGTGGCCGACGACCCGTCCCGCGCGCTGGGCTGCGTGATCCCGGCCGCCGCGGCGAAGTTCCGCACCACGTTCCGGCCGCCCGGTGGCCCGCCGGCCGAGCGCGCGCTGGAGATCGACTTCCTGGCGCTGAAGGACGACGGCTTCGCCCGGCGGGGGATCGCCGCGGTCACCGCCGAGCAGCGCCGGGCGGTCTGCCGCAACCTGGTCGCCGTCGCCGAGCTGCTCGACCGGCACCGGCTGGTCTACTCCGACTGGTCGTACTCGAACGCGTTCTGGAGCGCCACCGACCACAGTGTCTTCGTCATCGACATCGACGGCTGCGCGCCGGTCCGGGCGCCCAACGTCTACCAGCCCAACTGGGACGACCCGCTGACGCCCCGTTCCGAGCCGGCCGACCGGCACACCGACCGCTACCGCGTGGCGCTGCTGGTGGCCCGCTGCCTCACCGGCGAGCGCGACCGCAACCGCGCCCTGCACGCGCTCGGCGACCTCCAGGCGCCGGCCCTCTCCGAGGTGCTGCTGGACATCCTGCTCAGCACCGAACGCGTCGCCCGGCCCTCGCTGACCGCGCTGCGCGTGGCGCTGGCCGGCCAGTCGTACGTGCGCTTCCCGGTGCCGCGCGCCCCGCTGCCGCCCCGGCCGCCCGCGATCACCGTGCCGACCGTCCCGATCCAGCCGGCGGCCAGGCCCACCCCGGTCGGGACCGGCGCCGGTGCCGGCGCCACCGGCTCGGGCGACGGGATGCGTACGGCCACCGCCATCGCCGCCGGGGTGATCGTCGTACTCGTCATCGCGCTCTGCCTGGCCATCGCGATCGCCGGCAGCTGACCAGAGACCAGAAGGAGAACCCGTGACCGCCGGTTACCCGACCCAGGATCCCGCCTCGTCGTACGCGACGTTGCAGAAGTGCCTGCCCACGTACCTGCTCATCGACGTGTCGGGGTCGATGCAGCCGCACCAGGCCGCGCTCAACCAGACGCTGCGCAAGCTCCACCGGGCGCTGGCCGACAGCCCGCGGGTCTCGGAGTTCGCGCACATGTCCATCGTGGCCTTCTCCACGCAGCCGTGGGTCGTGCTGGAGATGGTCGACATGGAGTACGTGCCGGCGATGCCCGAGGTGATGTGCGACGGCGCGACCAACTACGGCCCCGCATTCGCGCTCGTGCGGCAGCGGATCGACACCGACCTGCCGGCCCTGCGCGCCCAGGGCAAGGCGGTGATGCGGCCGTGCGTTTTCCTGCTGACCGACGGCGCGCCGACCGACTCCGGCTGGGAGGCGGCGTTCGGCGCGCTGGTCGACCGCAACTGGAACCGGCGCCCGCACGTCATCACGTACGGCTTCGGCGCCGCCTCGGAGCACGTGTTGGCCCGGGTCGCGACCAAGGCCGCGTTCCTGGCCGACGGCAGCGCCGCCCAGGACGAGGCGCTGGCCCAGGCGATCAACAGCCTGCTCAACACGATGGTGGCCTCGGCCCGCGCGGAGGAGATGCAGATCCCGACATCCGCGCCCGGCTACCGTTCCATCCCCGTCGAGTACGTCGACTGAGGCCCCCGATGCGCGCGCAGCAGGTCCGGCCGTCGCTGGACGCGAGCACGGTGGTCAGCGCGGTGGCCACCGCCGCCGTGGTGTTCCTGGCCATCATCGGCGTGGGATCGGCGATCGGGGGAGAGGCGGAGGCCGGGCCGACACCGTCCACCTCGGCCGTCGCCACGAAGCCGTCACCGCCGCCCTGCACGGCCATGCTGGCGCTGGTCGGCCTGCGGGAGGGGACCGGCACGTACCGGCTGACCGTCGACCACCGCGGCGACTGGACCGTCTCCTGGCCGTCCCGGGAGGGGGACACCTGGCAGCCGGGCGGCGAAGACGAGAAGCAGCGGCCGGCGGTCGCGGTCGAGGACGGCCAGGTACTGGTCCGCGGCAAGGGAGACAAACCCGTGGAGGTCACGGTGAAGGTGGCGGCCGACCGGGGCGTCACCAGCATCCCCGCCGCCACCTGCGCGAGCCCGTAGGGCGTACCCGGAAAGAGGTTTGAGAATGCGGTGTTACCACTGCGGCGCCGGCAACGTGGCGAACTACCTGGTGTGCGTCTCCTGCCAGCGGCCCCGCGTGATCGGCCCGCCGCCGACGGTCGGTGCGGTGGCCGCGCCGGCGCAGGTCACGCCGACGGTCATCCCGGCCGCCCCGCCGCCGACGCCGGCCATGCCGATCTCCGTGCCCCCGTTGCCCACACCGCAGGTGGTCGTGTCGCCCCGCCCCGCGCCACCGGTGATCATCCCGCCCGGGGCCGCGGCACCGGGCGCCTCGCCTCAGGGCGGGCTGCTCGGCGGCGGCCGGTTCGCCCGGGACAGCACGCGCTACCTGTGCGCGGCGGCGCAGACCGACAGCACCTACGGCAAGGCGCTGATCGAGCACGTCGTCGAGGACCGCGTCCGCGCGGTGGCCTCCTCGCCCGGGATCGACCTGGTGACCGTGCTGAAGTACGCGCTCGCCGCCCGGCGCCGGCACATCATCCGCGACGTGCTGCTGGTGCTCACCGCGCCGCTGGCCATCATCCTCCTGATCCTCCCGGCCTGGGCGATCGTCTTCGGCGAGCAGTTGGTCGCCCAGTACGGGGTCGTGGCCCGCCGCCTGCGCCGCCACGTCTTCGACCCGGCCCACGCGCCGGAGCCGACCCGCGTACGCCACCAGCGGCGGCTGGCCGAGATCGCCACGCACGACCGCGGCAACGCGACGGTGTTCCCGGCGTACGCGCCGTTCGTCGGCTTCGGCCCGGTGGTCGAGGCGTGGTCCTTCGCGCTCGACCTGAAGCATGCGGCACCGGACCGCACGCTGGTTCCGTTCTCCGTGCACGACCTGTACGACCACATGGCCGCCGGGCTGAGCGCGATCGACCTGCCCGGCGTGAGCGTGGAGGAGCGGGTCTTCGCCGGCGGCATGGACCTCCAGGACGGCGGCGACCCGCGGGCCGAGGCCGAGCTGCTGCCGGTGCCCACCGACGGGCCCCTGCCGACCGCCAGCCCAGGGCTGGTGCGCCACCTGCGGGAGAAGACCGGCGGGCGCAACCGCAGCTACCTGGCGGTGCGCGTGCCCGGCTGGAGCGGCGAGCTGGTCGTCACGATCTTCCTGCGCTTCGCCCACATGCCCCGGCAGGGCGCGCTCTACGTCGAGGCCAGCCACTGCCTGCTGACCCCGGTCAAGGCCCGCTACCGCGAGGTCGACCGCCTGCGCGACCGGCCCACGATGCGCCAGCTCGGCCGGCTGGCGCTGGTCAGTCTGGTGTGGGCGATCCCGCGGCTGCTCCAGGCGTTCGGCAACATCGCCGGCCTCGTCAGCGGCCCGTGGGCCGACTGGCTGCGCCGCCACGCCGACCGGCGGGCCATCGTGCAGGAGCGGTCGTTCAACTTCGGGCCGGTGGTCAGCCCGCGCGAACTCGCCAGCGACCAGCGCTTCGCCCGCTACTTCCAGGAGCTCGACAAGGAGATGTACGACAAGCTGATCGAGCGGCAGGTGCTCGACCTGCTGACCGACTTCCTGGAGCGGCACGGCGTCGACACCACCGAGCTGAGCCGCCGGCAGAACATGATCCTCAACCACGGTGTGATCGTCACCGGCCAGGGCACCCTCAACGCCGGCAGCATCGCCGCCGGCCAGGGCGCGGTGGCCCGCACCGTCAACGCCGCCGCCCGCACGTTCTCCGGCGGGCGCGGCTCCGGCAAGTAGCCCTCGACGGCCCGCAGGAGGTCCACAATGGACGCGAACTACGGCATCTCGATCAGCGGCAACGCCCGGGTCACCGGCTCGGCGATGGCGGCCGGCCCGGGCGCGCACGCGCAGAGCGTCTCCCACGGCGCGGCGTCCAGTTTGGACGACGTACGCGAGCTGATGGCCGGCCTCGTGGCCCTCGTGGCCGAGGCGGAGCGCGGCGGCGCCGGCGGCACCGGCCTGGCCGCCGCCCGGGCCGCGCAGGCCGAACTCGACCGCCCCGCCCCCGACCGGCACCGCCTGCTGGAGCTGCTCCGCGCGGTCGCCGCGATCGCGGAGCCGACCAGCGCGGTCGCCGCGTCGGTGGCCGCCATCACCGCGGCGGTCACCGCCCTCGGTTGAATCTCCCTTGCCACCCGGGCAGGTGGCTGGTGTTGACTCGGTCCATGGACCGTCAACGACTCAGCAGCATCGCGCACACGCACCACCCCATCGCGGCCCCGGTCTCCGGCGTCAGCATCAACCGCCTCCTGCGCCGCGCCGACCGGCGACCGGCGGCGCGGATCCTCGACATCGGATGCGGCGAGGGCGCCTGGGCGTTACAGGCACTCACCCACTGTCCGGACGGGCACGCCGACGGCGTCGACCTCAACCCGTACGCCCTGGAGCGCTTCGCGCAGGCCGCCGAGAGCCGGGGCCTTGCCGACCGGATCACCCCGCACGAGCGGGACGCCCAGACGTACGTGGCGGACGGCGACCACGACCTGGTGCTGTGCGTCGGCTCGACGCACGCGGCGCGGGCGCTGGCACGCGAGCATCGCGAGCAGTGGCTGCGCGGCTACCGCAACGTGCTCGGCTTCGTGACGCTGGTGCTGCGCCGGGCCTGACCGGAGGTAACTGTCCGGGCGCTTAGCCAAACCTTAAGTTTGTTTCTGGTGGTGGTCGCGAGCCTGATCAAGGGGGGCGGCGAGGAGTAGGTTGAGGTCCCGCCGGCCCCAGACGGCGCAACTCCCCGTCGTTGCCCGGCGCCCCCGCTTCCGCCCCCTGGAGTCGTTACTCATGGCACATCTCGCATCGGTAGGTGACCCCGTCCACCGGCACGACAGCCAGCGTGGCGGTGCCGGCTCCCGCGCGGCGAGACTGGCGCTGGTGGCCGTGGCCGTCTTCGCCACCGCACTCGCCGGCTGCGCGGGCCAGAATGGCACCGCCGTCAACAACGAGGCCGCCGCTGGAACCGATGCGCAGGTCGTCGAGGAGCCGGCGCCGCCCGCCAGCGAGCAGACGAGCGAGCCGACGCCCGCGGACGACGACCCGACCACGGCGCCCCCGCCAAACAAGCCGGCGGCCACGACGACGACGCGGCCGGCCCGGCCCCCGGCGGCCGCCACCACGGAGCCGCCGCCGGCCGTCAACCGCGCGACGCCCCGCCCGCCGGTGACCACGGGCCCGCCCCAGCCGGGACGCGAGACGCGCCCGCCGGTGACGACCGGGCCGCCGCAGCCGGGACGCGAGACGACCCGCCCGACGACCGAGGCACCGCCGCCGAGCAGCGCACCGGCCACCACCGCACCGCCGGCCACGACGGCCCCGCCGACGACCGCGCCACCGACCTCGGCCCCGCCGTCGCTCGACTTCGGCCCCGACGAGTGCTCGGAAGGCAATGGCCTGGAGTTGCACGACGGCTTCCAGAACGGCAACCGGTGCGTCGACACGCAGATGGGCGAGGTCGGCGAGGCGGCCGACAACCCGACGCTGCTCATCACCAGCGCGCCGGAAAGCGTCGGGGTCAACGAGCCCTTCACCATCCGGGTCAGCACGCGCAACCTCATCCGCGACCGGTTCCTGCCGGCTGGGCAGGGCGGCTACTACACGGACATGTCGATCCTCAACGCCGAAGGGCTGGTGCGCGGGCACTTCCACACCGCCTGCCGCGCGCTCGGCACGGCCGACGCGGCCCCCGAGGCCGCACCGGTGCCGGCGTTCTTCGTCGCCACAGAGGACAGTCGTGGCGGCCGGGAGCCGGACGTGATCGAGATCCGCGTGCCCGGGCTCCCGCAGGCCGGCCTCTTCCAGTGCTCCGCCTGGGCCGGCGACGCCTCGCACCGCATCCCGATGATGCAGCGGGCCAACCAGATTCCCGCGCTCGACTCGGTCCGTATCGACGTAGGCTGAACCTCGGGTCGGACGCCGGGCATCGCCACCACGGTGGGGATTGCCCGGCGTCCGTGTTTCCGAGCCTCCACAGTGGCCGGTCGGGTCAGCCGGTCGCCGGGCGGTGCAGCAGCCGCGCGATGTCCCGCGCGCAGCGTTCGACCAGGCGCACCACCGCCGGGGCGAGCGCGGCGACCCGCTCCGGGCTGCCGCTCACCGCGAGCCCGGCGACCAGCGCGCCGGCCGGGTCGCGCACCGGCATGGCCAGGCAACCGCGGTCGGCCCGCAGCTCGCCGTACTGCCGCGCCACCTGCTCGCCGCGGACCCGCCCCAGCTCGCCGGCCAGGACGTCCGGGCGCCCGACGGTACGCGCGGTGAGCTGGCGCAGCGGGGTCGCGCCGGCCGGGTCCGCCACGGGCAGCAGGGCGTGCCAGTCGCTCCGCTCGGCGAGCAGCAGCTTGCCCAGCGCGGAGGCGTGCAGGTGGCGGGTCAGCACCGCGTCAGGGGAGGGCGGATGGTCCGGGTCGGGGTCGAGCATGCGGAGCCGGCCGTGTTCGAGCGAGGCGAGGTGCACCGCGAGCCGTACCCGGGAACGCAGCTCGCCCACCGCGTCGGCCGCCGCGGCCGGCACCGCCGTGCGGGCGACGGCCCCGGCCAGCTCCACCACCTTGCGCCCGAGCGCGAATCCGCGCAGGTCGGGCAGGCGCACCAGGTACTCCTCGGCGACCAGTAGGTTGACCAGCCGGTAGGTCGTGGCCGGTGACATGCCGAGCGCGGCCGACAGCTCCCGGGCGGTGACGCCGGGACCGGCCCGGGCGACCTGCTCCAGTACGGTCAGCGCGCTGCGGATGGCCGCGGGCTGGCGGCCGGCGGGCGGATGGTCGGCGGCCGTCATGGCGGTCCGCCCGGTCCGCGTGGCGAGGCGGGCGACGCGAGACCGTCCGGTGTGGAGCCGGGTAGGATGTCGTCCGGCGTGGCCGCGTCGAAGAAGCCGATCGCCCGCATCCGGTGCGGCGCGCGGCGGCGGACCCGCAGCAGCCACAGCAGGCCGAGCGCGAGCACCGCGGCGAGCACGGCGACCAGAGCGCCCA
The DNA here is from genome assembly GCF_042433955.1 of Phytohabitans kaempferiae. Classification (NCBI taxonomy): domain Bacteria; kingdom Bacillati; phylum Actinomycetota; class Actinomycetes; order Micromonosporales; family Micromonosporaceae; genus Phytohabitans; species Phytohabitans kaempferiae. Next base: position 25,779 of record NZ_JBHLUH010000001.1, read on the forward strand.
TCCCGTCGTTGAGGCCGGCGCGGACGACCAGCACCAGCGCCGCCGCGGTGGTGGCGGCGGCGAGCGCGGCCACCGCCGACGTGCCGGCCGTGTCCTCGCCGATGTGCCGCAGGAACGGCGCTGCGGCGAGGCAGACCAGAAGGTACGCGACGAGGAAGGCGAGCACCGCGAGCAGCCCGAGCCAGGCGGAGACCTGCCGGGTCGGCGTCCCGACCGCCCACAGCGCCAGCGGCGCGCCGACGGCGAGCGGCATCATCGCGTACGCGGCCACGTGCGGTGTGCGGTAGCGGGCGTGCGTGCGCCCCAGCGCGCGGGGCGTGACCCGCTCGCGGCCCATCGAGAAGAGCACGCGCACCACCGCGTTCATCGAGGCCATCGCGCAGGCGAACAGCGACGAGGCGAGGCCGAGCTGGACCAGCGCGGGCAGGAACGGCAGCGCCGGGCCGGCCGCCGCCGGATCCCCGCGCGTGGACCCCACGAGATGCAGCACGCCGGCCAGCGCGAAGAGCGCACCGCACGCGGCGGGCGTCCAGAGCACCACACGGGGTACGACCGCGAACGGCTTGCGCGCCTCGACGCTCAGCGCGCAGCCGCTCTCGAAGCCGACCAGCGCCCTGATGCCCGTCAGCAGCGCGGCCGCGAAGACCCCGACGTCCAGTGTGGATGGTGTGATGGCGGGGCCGCCCCGGTACGCGGTGAGCGCCAGCACGGTCAGCACGGCCGCGACCGAGCACGCCTCCAGCAGCAGCGTGAGCGCGGCCGAGACGCGTACCCCGCGGACCACGATGGCCGTCATCGCGGTGCCGAGCACGGCGGTGACGAGCAGCGGCACGCCGTCGCCGGAGAGGGCGGGCAGCAGGCCGGCCTCGCCGAGGAAGGCGACCGCGCGCCGGCCGGAGCCGAGCAGGCACATGACGACGAGCGAGCCGTACGCGACGATGAGCGCGCAGCCGGTCAGGAAGCCGGCGGCCGGGCCGAGCCCTTTGGACACGTACGTGTAGAGCGAGCCGGCCGCGGCGATCCGCCGGGCGAACTGGGCGACGACGAGCCCGACCAGCGTCATCGCGAGCGTGGCGAGCCCGATCACCGGTACGGCCGCCGCGCCCATCGCGGTGACCGTCGCGGTCGCCGCCATCATGCCTGGCGAGGGCGCCACCACGGAGACCGCCTGCGCCGCCACCGGCAACGCGGAGAGCCGCCGCCGCTCCAGGCCGCCCCGGGGCGCCGCGGGCCGCTCCTCGGGGCGGGCCAGCGCGTCGGCGATGGCGTCGGCGAGTGCGCTGATGGCTCCGCTCCCTTCCGCCGGCGAGGCGATGGCCCCGGAACCGTAGGTGATCGACATTTCCACGATGTTGCCGGCGCGCGACGGCCGACCGGTCGGCATCTGAGAACGCGCGCCGCCGCCCCTCTCGTTCGGCGGTGCGGCGATCTTCCCGGAAGTTGATCGTCGTGACATCCACGGCGCTCAGGGTGATGGCGGTCCACTCACCCCCTGTGGAGGGTCTATGGAACATCCCTGGAAATCCCGGGCGCAGCGGCTGCGGTGGGGGCTCGGTGTCGCCTCCTTCACCGCCGTCGCCGCGCTCGCCGTCGCCTGGATCGGCGGTGCGACGGCCTCGACAACGCAGCGGGCGCCGGGCGGCGAGGCCACGGGCGCGGCGCCCGTCGACGTGGAGCCGGCACAGGCTCCCGACGCCGATCCCACCACCGGGCCGGCGCCCGCGGCCGGCACCGGCCGCGACCCGCTGACACCGTCCGAGTTGGAACGGGCCCGCGCCGCCGCCCTCGACGCGTCGCTGCGCGCCGGCACCACCGACGTGACCGGTGCGGCCGGGCCGGAGTACCTCTCCTTCGAGCTCGTCGACGCCAAGTCGGCGGCGGCGGACGCGCCCCGCCGGGCGGCCGTCTACTTCTACGACTACACCGCGAACAAGCTCGTCAAGCGGGTCGTCAACCTGAGGACCGGCGCGGTCGAGGGCACGTTCAGCGCGGCCGGGAGGCAGCCACCGCCCTCCGACCGGGAGGTGGCCAAGGCGCTCGAGCTCTTCCTCGCCGACGGGCTGAGCGCCGACTTCAAGGCCCGCTACCAGAAGGCGACCGGGAAGGCGTTCGCCCCGGGGCAGGTCGAGGTGACCGGCACGACCTACGTCGCCCGCCCCGCCGACACCGGCGCCGACCAGTGCGGCGCGCACCGGTGCGTGCAGTTCATCACCCAGGTCCCCAATGGACCGTTCATCGACATCACCGACATCGTCGTCGACCTCTCCGGTCGCACGGTCGCGCGCCTACGTTAGGAGCCGGATGCGCACGAAGTTTTGGGGCGCCGCCGCGGCGGCGCTGCTGGTCGCCGCCGGCATCGCGGTGCCGGCACAGGGGCAGGCCGCGCCCCGGGACCAGTGGGAGTACTGCGGCAACAACGCGCTGGTCAAGCAGGAGCTGAAGAACGGCACGCTGTGGCAGATGTGTTGGCACGTCGACGAGAAGACCGGCCTGGTGCTGGAGAAGGTCGCCTTCCAGGGCAAGCGCGACAAGCTCCCGGTCATGGTGCTCGACTCGTCGACGATCGCGCAGCTCAACGTGCCGTACGACTCGGGCTACAACGAGTGGAACGACATCACCTCGTACGGCTTCGGCGGCGACTACATGCAGCCGCTCGCCGCCGCCGACTGCAAAGGGCAGCGGCGCGGCGTGTGGACCGGCGCGGGCCAGGACACCAAGAAGGTGCTCTGCATCAGCCAGGAGGAGACCGGCCTGGCCTACCGGCTGGAAGGTGAGACGCCGGAGAGGCCGTACGCCAAGATGGGTACGGATCTGGTGCTGCGGACCATCTCCAAGGTCGGCTGGTACGAGTACATCACCGAGTACCGCTTCGCCGACGACGGCCAGATCTCGGTGCGCCTCGGCGCCACCGGCGACCTGGCGCCGCGCGACTACACCACCGCCGACGAGGGCTGGCCGATCGGCCCGGGGCAGACCGACTACTCGGTCAACCACTACCACAGCGCCTTCTGGCGGATCGACTTCAACATCGGCGGGTACGGCACCGAGAAGGTCGAGCAGTACGACACCGCGCCGAACGGCGAGCGGGGCCGCCGGGCGGCCATCTACAAGACCGCCAAGACCGACGTGACCACCGAGGCGTCGCTCAACACCGACCTGCGCCGGTGGTGGCGCGTGGTCAGCCCGACGAGCAAGAACGCGGACGGCCACCTCCGCTCGTACGAGCTGGAACTGGGCGCGAGCGACGCGTACGAGGCGCATCCGGAGACCCAGCCGGACGTGACCTTCACGCAGTACAAGCCGTGCGAGAAGTTCGCCACCTTCAACCAGGACCCGGAGTGCGCCGGGACGTCCATTTTGGAGTACACCAACGGCGAGCGGCTCACCGATCCGGTGATGTGGGTCCGTGTGGGCTACCACCACGTGCCGCGGGACGAGGACCAGAGCCCGATGCCGGTGCACTGGCAGGGCTTCGACCTCGTGCCGCGCGACTTCACCGCGCAGAACCCGCTGGCGCCGGCCGACCGGCTGGACGTCAACGGCGACGGCGTCGCCTGACCCGACAATCGACTCCGCCCCGCGGGCGCGCCGACGCCCGCGGGGCGGCATCCCCCGGAGGTTTCGCCGTGCGCGCCGCCCTGCTGGTCACGTTGCTCCTGCTCGCCGGCTGCGGGGCGGGGGCCGAGGCCACGCCGCCAGCACCGTCCACTGTGGTCTCCGTGGCACCGCCCGCGCCGACCGTGACGCCGCCGAACGGGCAGGACCTGCTCTTCGCCGCCATGATGATCGCCCACCACGCGCAGGCGGTGGAGATGAGCCGGACGCTGCTCGGCAAGGCGGGCGTACCGGCGCGCGTGGTCGCCATCGCCGAGTTCATCCGCACCGACCAGGACCGCGAGATCGCCGAGATGAACGCCTGGCGGGTCGCCTGGGGCAAGCCCGCGGTGCCGCCGGACGACCCGGCCGCCGCCCGCCACGGCGCCGGCCACGGCATGCTCACGGAGGAGCAGCTCGCCGCGCTCGCCGCCGCCGACGGCCCCACCGCGAGCCGGCTCTACCTGACCCAGATGATCGAGCACCACGAGGGCGCGATCCTGATGGCCCGGGCGGTGCTGAAGGTGGGCGCCAACGCGTACATCCGCAACCTCGCCAAGCACGTCGTCAACGAGCAGGGCGCGGAGAACCAGGCGATGGCGAAGCTCCTGGCGCCCACCTGACCAGCCCTCACACGCGCAGCTCCTCCAGCGCTGTGCTGGCGCGCAGGAAGAGCAGCCCGACACCGACCACCGCGAGCAGGACGGCGGCGGCGCCGGCGCCGTACAGGGCCAGGTCGTCCAGGGGTACCGGCACCGAGCGGACGATCCGCGGCCCCTGGGGGCAGCCCTCGGCAGTGCAGACGACCGGCCCGCTCGCCTGTACCTCGTGGAAGATCCCGTACGACAGCGCCCAGCCGACCGCCAGCGCGAGCGCGACGGCCTGCACCGCCGGCGCGAGCGACTGCCAGAGCACGGCGCGGGCGAGCGTGCCGCGCGGCACGCCGGTCGCCACGAGCGCCGCGTACGCCCGGCGGCGGGACACGATCGACTCGGCCAGCGCGACGACAAGCCCGCCGGCGGCGACGATCAGCGCGACCGCGACCGCGACGTTGATCAGGTCGAACGCGCGGAAGTAGAAGTCGGTGTCCTGCGGATAGTACGGCTCGCCCCGCGCGGCGGCGTCCTGGCGGCCCATCTCCTCGCGCAGGTCGAACTCGGCGGCGAACGAGGCGCGCACGCCGGCCGCGCCACCGGCGAAGACCAGGCAGCCGAGGAGCGCCGAGAGGATCCGGCTGCCGCTCCACGGATCGGCCATCAGCCGCCGCGCGGCCAGGAGCGCGGCCGGTCCGCGGCCGAAGCGGTGCAGCATCCGGCCGGTCCAGTGGGAGATCCAGCCGGTGCCGGTGACCGTCCCGACCGTGGCGAGCAGCAGCGCGAGGAACGCCAGCAGCAGCATCAACGCGGACGGTAGGCCCTCGAAGCGCCGGTATAGCGGGAAGATCGCGGCCCCGATGCCGACGCCCACGGCGAGGAGCACGCCGGGCCACGGCTTCGGCCGACCCGTGCGGGCCCGCCGGACCACGCCGAACGGCGTCACCGCGACCCGGCGCATCAGCGCGACCGCGACGAGGGCGGCGACGAGCGGCAGGCCGGCTGTGATCGCGGCCAGCGCCCACATCGATGGGAGCACATCGGTGGGGAGGGCGAGCATGCCGTCGGCGCCGGGCCGGTGCAGCACCTGCCGCCCGCCCAGGTAGAGCCCGAGCCCGGCCACCGAGCCCAGCGCGCTGGCCATGCCGGTCTCGGTCGCCGCGATGGCCACGGCCTGCGGCGGCGTGCCGCCGGCCAGCCGGATCGCGGCGAGCCGCCGGTCACGGGCCGGCGCGCCGAGACGGGCGCACTGCGCGGCCAGGGCCAGGACGGGGATGGTCAGCAGCACCAGCGCGACCACCACACCGGGCCGCAGCCCGGCCTCGGCGAGCAGGGCGTTGCGGTACTGCGGGGAGCGGTTGTTGCCGTTGTCGTGGAAGGTCGGTATCGCGATCACCGTGGCCGCGGCGAGCATCGCGAGCACCGCGAGGCAGGCCGAGAAGGCGGTCAGGGCGACCCGGACCGTGTCGGTGCGCGTGCCGGCCAGGGCCAGCCGGACCAGCGTGGTGGGCCTCACCGGGCGCCCGCCGCCAGGCCCAGCCCGCTCGGGTCGACAAGGCCGTCGCGGAGCGCCACCTCGCGGTCGGCGTATCCGGCGACCCGCGCGTCGTGCGTGACCAGCACCACCACCGTGCCCTGCTGGCGGGCGACCCGCACCAGGTGGCCGAGCACCTGCTCGCCGGTGAGCGAGTCGAGCGCGCCGGTCGGCTCGTCGCAGAACAGCACGCGCGGCTCGGTCACCAGCGCCCGGGCGACCGCGCAGCGCTGCTGCTGCCCGCCGGACATCTCGCCCGGCCGCTGCTCGGCCAGGTCGGCGACGCCCAGCCGGTCGAGCCAGGTCAGCGCCGCGGTCCGCGCCTCTCGCCGCCCCGTGCCGGCGAGCAGCAGCGGCAGTGCCACGTTTTCCGCGGCGGTCAGCTCGGAGACGAGCTGACCGAACTGGAAGAGCACTCCGAACTCGGTGCGGCGCAGCCGGGCCCGGGCGCTCTCGGTCAGCGTGTCGATGCGGTGCCCCCGGTAGAGCACCTCGCCGGCGTCCGGGCGTAGGATGCCGGCCAGGCAGTGCAGCAGCGTCGACTTGCCGCAGCCGGACGGGCCGGTCACGGCGAGGATCTCGCCCTCCTGGACGTCGAGCGACACACCGCGCAGGGCGGGGGTCTGGCCGTAGGAGCGGACGACCCCGCGGGCCTCTAGGAAGCTCATCGAGCAGTCACCTCTTCGTGCAGGTCGGCGACCCGGTCCAGCGTGGTCTGCAACCACCGCAGGTCCGCGTCGAGATGGGCGATGCCGTAGTCGGCCGCGATCACGTCGCCGAGCAGGGCGTCCGGATCGGTCTTCACGGCGGTGAGCTCGCGCAGCCGGGCCAGGTGCGCCTGGCGCTGCGCGGTCAGGTACTCCCGGGCCCGGTCGGGGTCGCCGACCAGCAGCGTCACCACCACCTTGGCCAGCAGGACGCTGTGCAGGTGTGGCATCGGCGGCTCGACGGCGGCCAGCCACGCGGCCAGCGCCGCCCGCCCGCCGTCGGTCAGCGCGAACGAGGTGCGGTCGGGCCCGCCCTCCCGGTCCTGGCCGACCGCGGTCACCAGACCGTCCCGAGCGAGCCGCCCCAGCGTGGCGTAGACCTGCCCGAACGCCAGCGGCCGGGCCTGGGGCATCCGGCGGTCGTGGGCCCGCTTGAGGTCGTAGCCGTGCTTGGGCCCCTCGGCGAGCAGGCCGAGCAACACGTGCGGCGTGGACATGGCAGACACTATTCATCGAGCGAATAGAGCCCGTCAAGCGCGCCTCGCGGAATACCGTTCCGTAGACGTGGCGTTACCGCAGGTCGTGAACATGTTCGAGGAGTATCGACAGGCCCTCCTGTTCATGCAGGTGGGCGAGCCGGTCCACGCCGCCCGGATCCTGGCGCCGCTCGTGACGGCCGAGCCGGCCAACGCCGACGTCCGCCTCCAGCTCGCGCTCGCCTACTTCGCCTCGGCCCAGCTCAAGCGCGCCGAGGCGGAGCTGCGCGTGCTCGTCGAGCGCGACCCCAGCGACCACTACAGCCACCATGTGCTCGGGCGCACGCTGGAGCGGCTGCACCGGCCGGCCGAGGCGCTGCCGTACCTCCGGCTGGCCGCCGCGATGGCGCCCAAGCCCGAGTACCGGACCGCCGCCGACCGGGTCGCCGCCGGCCTCGCCCGCGCCCGGACGTCCCGGCGCTGACCCGGCGGAGGCAGGTCACGGCGCCGCCGGCCGCTCGATCCTGGTGGGGTTGCCGCGCACCAGCTCGTCGTGGATCCGCCAGCGGGCGGTGACGACGGCCCGCCCGGCCGCCGCGTCGTCCCGCTCGAGGCGCTGCCGCAGCAGCCGCAGGGCGATGCGGCGCCGGCGACGGCCTCCAGGCGACGCGCCGCCAGCCCTTGGCGGGCCGCCTCCGCCTCGAGCCGGCCCAGCAGGCGGGCCAGCGCCCAGGCGCACTCCCGGGGGCCGCGCCCGGCGGACATGATCAGGTGGACGCTCACGCCCGGCCCCGCTCGCGGCGCTGGTCGCGGCGGTCGCGCCGGGGCCCGAGGTCGGGCGTCTTGTACGTGACCAGCGGCACCGTGCTCGCCACCGGTGTGGCCAGGTGGTGGTCGGCGAGGTCGGTGATCACCTGTTCGATCCGCTTGTACGCCGTCGGCGCCTCCTCGAAGAGCAACTGGCGGTCGCCGCACACCACCAGCGAACCGACCGGCGTGCGGCGCAGCTCCTCGACCGTGTGCTTGGCCCGCCCGCGGCGCAGCGCGTCGGCCCGGGACATCTTGCGGCCCGCGCCGTGCGCCACCGAATGGTTGGCCTCCGGCCCGGCGTGGCCGTGTACGAGATAGGAGAGCGTGCCCCGCGTGCCGGCGACCAGCACGTCCCGCCCGTCGCCCGGCGCCGCCCCCTTGCGGTGCAGGTAGACCCCGTCGCGCACCTCCACCAGGTTGTGGCACTGGTCGACGACCGGCGCGGCGGGCTCGGCGCCGAGGGCGTACGCGACCCGGGCCGCCAGCAGCCGCCGGTTGAGCGACCCCCAGCGCACCGCCTCGTCGTGCCGGGCCAGGTAGGCGGTGGGGTCCGGGGCGGGCCCGGCGCCGTGTGCCTCGGTGTGCGCCCGCAGGATCCGCTCGCCTAGCCCGCGCGAGCCACTGTGGACGATCAGGACGAGGTCGCCGGCGGCGAGCCCGAGCCGGCTGGCGTGGCCGGGCTCGAAGACCGTCTCGACCCGTGCCAGCTCGACGAAGTGGTTGCCCCGCCCCACGGTCGCCAGGCCCTCGGCGTGGCCGGCCGGGATCTCGCCGTCGAGCACGGCCCAGGCCGGGTCGTCGGCGTCCACCTTGGGGTCGAGCGGGCGGTCGAGGTCGGGAAAGCGGGCGGCGAGCTTCTCGGGGACGGCCCGTTTGAGGCGGATGGGGAACACCGCGATGCCGCAACCGATGTCGGAGCCGACCAGGAACGGGTAGAGCACGGTCGACGCCATCGCGGCGCCGATCGGCGCGCCCTTGCCGGGGTGCAGGTCCGGCATCGCGGCGACGTGGATCATGCCGTCGAGCGCGGCCACCTGGTGGCACTGCGCGACGGCGTCGGACTCGATCCAGCTCGTGGGGGAGGCGAAGACGGTGACGGTGGCCATGGCGGAGCTGGGCAGGGAACGCTGCCCGGAGGTCTGCGGAGACAAAGACGCTCTCTTCACGGGAGACGGGATGCGGGCGGACTTGCGGAGGGCGGCGCGGTGGCGCACGCCGGGCGATGGCTGGCTGCGGTCCGTCAGAACGTCATGCGTACAGGCTCGCCGATCCCGCTCGCCCCGGCAACCGATTTCGGCCGCGCGCCGGCCCGTCCTGCCGCTCGGCGTCACCGCGCTGTGCGAAGGTCAGGGGAATCCGTCGTGGCTCAGCCCGATCGAAGGAGCATCCATTGTGTCCACACCAACTCCCGGGAGCGTCCTGAGCGTCCTGCCGGACGGGCGCTGGCTCTTCGGCACGTTCACCCACCACCGCCGCGTGCGCAGCGACGAGACGAAGAATCTCCAGTTTCTCGGCTGGGCGACCGTCGTCACGTCCGCCGACCCCGGCTCCGGGACGTACGGCACCAGCGTCGTGGCCGCGTTCCTCGACGGATACACGATTCGGACGGTCGACGCCCTCGCCGCCGACAACTGGACGCTCACCGCCCTGGCCCCCGCACACTAGAGATCTTTCGCGGTCGAGGTTCGTGCTGTCCGTAGCGGTTGGATTCTGGTGTGGCAGAGGGGAGCTGCCGCGATGCCCGTCGTGCTCGCGGCCGTCGCTCCCGCGGCCTCACCCTCCACGTCCCCACGATCGCGACCCGGCCCGACGCCGCCTCGGCCCGGGCGGAACTGTCGGGTTGGGCGCACCAACGCGCCCAACCCGACGCCGCGTCACCGGCGCGCGTCCGGCACACTCGCTCAGCTTCGCGATCGGTCCGGGATAGTTCGTCGGCTTACCGCCTCCCGGCCCGGTCAGCCCGGGCGAAGGGGGGTTTGTCGGGGACATAGCCCTCCTGTGGCCGGTTCGAAGGGGCAATGTCCCTGACAATCGCCCACACACCTGCCGGGTCCGGCGCGGCAACCACCGGGCCTGGCGTCTGCGCCACCTCGACTCCGAAAGCTCCGTAGAGACCTCGTTTCGTCAGCGGGATCACCATGGTCCTGCTATCCAGAGCTTCGAGACTCTCGGCGGTGCGGGGCGAGGACGGGGTGGAGGTTGTGGACCGCGGATGGCGCGGCTGCGGGAGCAACGGTCTGGACCACGACGAACATCGCGGTAGCCCGGATCTGTCTCGTGGAATGGATGCTCCAGAGCCTGCGCCGCGGTCCCACGCCCTTCGCGCGGACGGCTCAAGAACCGTTGAAACCAAGCTGAAGCCGCCGCCTGGCACACTCCGTTCCCTCTGGATCGAGGGGGAGTACGTACTCGTCGTGAGCTACCGGAAGGCTCGGACCCGGTGCCGCCGGCCGTCTCGGCGCTAGCGCTGGACACGGGTTTTGCGGAATTTGGCAATAGATCTTCTTGGTGATCTTGTGGGCCGCAGACATCCCCGCCGGCCTGTGCTTTCATCGCTGCGTACCGAATCCAAACGGGGGTGGTGTAGGTGTCAGGCAGTTCTGCGGCGGTGTTGCCCGTCGGGGCGGCCGTACCATCGCTGGTCCGCTGGGGCGTCTCCGCCGACGCGGATCTGGTGTACCGGTGCCTGGTGAGCTTCGGCCCGCGGCGGGCCGTCGCCGTCGGCGCCGATCTGGGCCTCGCGGCGCGGCGCGTGCGGAACGCGCTCGACGAAATGGTCGCGGCGGGCCTCGTGCAGGCGATCCGGGAGCGGGCAGCGTACGGTGCCGACGCGGACCGCTGGCACGCGGTGCCCGTCGACACGGCGGTCAGGAAGCTGCGCCAGCGCGCGCTGCGGCGGGCCCTCGCGGCGCCCGACGGCGGGCGGCCCGCACCGGAGACGGCGTCGTTTCCGGCCCGGCGGCTCCCCGGGCGCACCGCGACCCGGCGGCGGATCGCCGAGCTGGCCGAGGCGGGGCGGGTCGAGCAGTTGGCGATGCATCCGGAGCAGATCTTCAGTACGGAGTCGGTCTCGATCGGTTCGCCCATCGACACCGACCTGCTGCGACGGCGGGTACGCGTGCGGTCGCTCGGCCGGCCACCGGCGGACGGCGACCGGTCGGCGGGTTACACGGCGGAGTTCGTCCGGCTCGGCGGCGAGTACCGGGAGACCGGCCGCCTGCCACACAAGATGATCATTTTTGACCGCCGGGTCGCGCTGCTGGCGGTCGACCCGCTCGACCTGGCGCGCGGTACCTGGGAGGTCGTCGAGCCGGTCGCGGTCGCGTCGCTGGTCTCGCTCTTCGTCAGCCACTGGAGTGGTGCGACCGACCCTCGCCGGAACGGAGTACCGACGATCGTGCTCACCCAACGAGAGAAGGCGGTGGTGGCGTTGCTCGCCGAGGGGCACACCGAGGCCACGGCGGCGCAGTACCTCGGCATCTCCACGCGCTCGGTCACCTACACGCTGCGCGGGCTGATGGACCGCCTGGGGGTGGAGAACCGGTTCCAGCTCGGTCTCGCCCTGGGCGCGATGCGCGTGGTCACCCCACCCGGCCGGGGGGCGGACGAGACGGCTGAAGGGAGCGACCGGTGAGGCGCCAGATCCTCCGTGTCCTGGCGGCGGTGGCCGCCCTTGTCATCGTCACCCCGATCGGGGGCCCGGCGGCGGCGGGGGAGGTGCCCTGGAAGCGCATCCCGTGCACCGAGGGCGGGATCGACCGCGTGGCGTACGACGCCGCCTCCAACCGGCTCGCGCTGGAGTGGCACCTCGACTGCGCCGACCCGTCGGACTCGCCAGCGGCCTGGGCCTACGCCCTCTACGCCGAGGTGGGGCCGCTCGCCGAGGTTTCGGAGAGCGTCCTGATCGCGTACGCGCCCACCGCGCCGACGACGTTCGCCCAGAGCCGGCACGTGCCGCCGCTCGTCGACGCGATCTGCGTGGTCACCGACTACGACGTGCGGATCGCCTGCGTCGGGTTGTACCGGGACTCGCGGGGGACCTTGCACACCGTCAGCCGGCTGGCGACGGACGACCCGCTGGTGCAGATGAAGGCGCGGGTCTTCGTCGACGACCACGACAGCAGCCCGGCCTGCGGAAGTTGCTGGTAGGGGCCGGCGTCGTGGACGACTCCCTGGAGATCAGCCTGCTCGGGCCGGTGCGCGTGGTCGCGCGGGGCCATCCCGTGACGGTCGCCGCGCCGCGCCGGCAGGTGATCCTCGCCGCGCTGGCGCTCGCGCCCGGGCGCACCGTCAGCACCACCGCGTTGGCCCGGTACCTGTGGGGCGACGACGCCCTCTCACCGACCCGGCGTGCGGTGTCCACTGTGGTCACTCGTCTGCGGCACGACCTCAGCATGGACGTGATCCGCGGTACGGCGGGCGGATACGTGCTGACGGTGCCGGCCGAGGCGGTCGACGTGCACCGCTTCCGTACGCTCCTGCGCGCCGCCCGGTCGGCCGAGGGCGCGGCCGAGCTCGACCTGCTGGAGCGCGCGCTCGCCTGCTGGCACGGCGACCCGCTCCAGGACGTGGGCTCCGAGGCGCTGGTCGCCGAGCACGCGCCAGGGCTGAGCGAGGAGTGGTACGCCGCGACCGAGCGCCGCCTCGACCTGCTGCTGGCCGCCGGGCGCCACGCCGACCTGGTGCCGCTGCTGCGCGACCTGACCGCACAGCAGCCGCTGCGCGAGTCGCTGTGGTGCCGGCTGATGGTGGCGCTGTACCGCTCCGGCCGGCAGGCGGAGGCGCTGGAGGCGTACCGCTGCGTGCGCGACCTGCTGGTGGAGCAGCTCGGCATCGTGCCGGGCCCGGAGCTGGCGGCCGCCCACCGCGCGGTGCTCACGCACGACCCGGCGGTGGCGGCACCGGCCACGGCCACGCGGCGGAGGCGACCGGCGGTGCGACCGCGCGTACGCCGGCTGGTCCGGCTGCGCTTCTAGGGCCCGTTTCCCAGGGGCATGGCCGGCCCGCGGCGGGCCCAGACGCCTCGGCTCGGCCGACCCTCGATGAAACAGCCCTCGGCGCTGACCGGCGCTTTTGCCGCCATCATCCGGCGATAGGGCAGATTCGGTATAGCGAAGAGCATTGAAAGATTTCCCTAAATGGATAGCGTGCGGTCGGGGTCACCCCCCAACACGACGTCCAGGAGGTCAACCAATGCTCCTCAGAAGACTGTCGGCCGCGGTGCTCGGTGCCGTCGCGGTCGCCTCGGTCCATGCCGTCAGCGCGGTGCCGGCGAGTGCGGCGCCACCGGCGTCGCACTCGTACGCCGCCAGCCAGACCGCCACCGAGCCGGACGGCGGCATGGTCCCGCTGATCGTCAACGGCCGGCCGGCGTCGGAGAACTACTCGTTCCTGGTGTACACCTCCGGGTGCACCGGGTCGCTGATCAAGGCGAACTGGGTGGTCACGGCCAAGCACTGCCCCACGCCGTCGTCGGTGCGGGTCGGTAGCGTCAACCGCGGCAGCGGCGGGACGGTGGTCTCCGTGACCGGTGCGGTCAACCACCCCCGGATCGACGTCAAGCTGCTGCGGCTGGGCAGCTCGGTGAGCCAGGCGCCGGCGCCCATCCCGACGACCTCCGGGGCTGTCGGCACCGCGACCCGGATCATCGGCTGGGGCCAGACCTGCCCGACCCGCGGCTGCGGCTCGGCGCCGGTCCTGGCCACCGAGCTCGACACGTCGATCGTGACGGACAGCCGGTGCCTCGGCATCGACGGCCCGTACGAGATCTGCACGAACAACACCAACGGCAACTCCGGCGCCTGCTACGGCGACTCCGGCGGCCCGCAGGTCCGGATGATCAGCGGCCGGTGGAACCTCATCGGCGCCACCAGCCGGTCCGGCAACGGCAGCGCGGTCTGCGCCACCGGCCCGTCGATCTACGGTGACCTGTCTTCGATCCGCTCGTGGATCAACACGCAGGTGGGCGGCCTGCCCGCCTGAGGCTCGGCCGGCGGCGGGGCGAGCCGGTGCCCGCCCCGCCGCCGAAAGCGCCGTCGGAGCGCGGGCCGAGCCTCCTCCATTGTGGAGGACGACGGTGGGGGCTTAGGTTACCCAAAGTCGTTGTGTGGTAACGCTTTTTCTGGCGTGGTTGAGGTGACCGGAGGTATCTGGTCCGGTATGCTGACCGCCGGTCATGCGCTCCGGCAACGGGCCGGGGCGGCCTGACCGCCGCCAAATCGCCACTTCGGCGAGCCGGGGAACCACGCGCCTCGGGGTGAATCCGCATCGCGGTAGGGATCGCTTCCGTCCCGAACCCGTCAGCTAACCTGGCCGGCGGCCGACGGAGGGATGGTATGACGGCAGCCTTACGCCGTTTGTGCGCGTTCGCGATGGCGGTGGTCGCCGGTGCGGTGTTGTTCGTGACCGCACCGTCCGGCGCGCAGGCGGCGCCGGCGGATCCGACCCCGGCGGAAGACGGGCCGGCGCTGCTCAGCGAGGTGCTGACCGCGACCGGCAAGCGATACGCGCAGGCCAAGGCCGCGCTCGACAAGTCGCGCAACCGCCAGCTCCAGCTCAGTCTCGAGCTGCGCCAGGCGGAGGACCGGCTCGAAGAGCTGGCGCCGCAGATCGGCGAGCTGGCCGCCGCCTCCTACCGCACCGGCAAGCTCACCGCCGTGTCCGCGCTGCTCAACACCGCCTCCCGCGACGAGTTCATGGCGCGGGCGACCGTGCTCACCGAGCTCAACATGGTCAACGACCGGAAGGTCGCCGAGCTCACCGCCGCGCGGGAGAAGGCAGCCAGGGCGAAGGCCGCGCTCGACGCGGAGGTCGCCGAGGAGCGCAAGCAGCTCGCCGTCATCGCCCGCCAGAAGTCCGAGGCGGACAAGGCGCTGGCGCTCGTCGGCGGCACCAAGCTCACCGGCGGCTTCGTCGCCGCCACCTCGCCCGTCGCCAAGGCCGCGCCCCGAAACTCGGACGGCTCCTGGCCGGACGAGTCGTGCAGCATCAACGACCCGACCACCTCCGGCTGCATCACGCCACGCACGCTCAACGCGTACAACGAGGCGCGCAAGGCCGGGTTCCGCCGCTTCGTCGGCTGCTACCGCCCCGGCGGGCCGTTCGAGCATCCCAAGGGGCGCGCCTGCGACTGGTCGCTGCTCAACAGCGGCTTCGCCAACGCCCGCACCGACGACCAGCGGCTGTACGGCAACAACCTCACCGCGTTCCTGGTCCGCAACGCCGAGCGGCTCGGCATCCTCTACGTGATCTGGTACCGGCAGATCTGGTTCCCGGTGACCGGCTGGTCGACCTACACCGGTCCGCAGGACCACAAAGATCACGTACACATGTCGATGGTCTGATCCCGCGCCCGCCACCTGCGGCGCTGTTTCCCGGTGGCGGTGGGACCGTAGATTGTCGGCGTGTCTGCCGATGCGTACCGGCTCGGAGTCGACTTCGGAACCTCGTCGACCGTCGCGGTCCTGAGCCGTCCCGGCGTGCCGGCCGAGCCGGTCCTGTTCGACGGCTCGCCGCTGCTGCCCTCCGCCGTGTGCGCCGACGCGAGCGGCGCGCTGCTGGCCGGCCGGGACGCGCTCCAGGCCGCGCTGGCCACGCCGGAGCGGTTCGAGCCGCACCCCAAGCGGCGGATCGACGAGGGCACCGTCTTCCTCGGCGCCGACGTGCCGGTGGTCGACCTGCTCGCGGCGGTCTTCGCCCGGGTCGCGGCGGACGTCCGGCAGATCGCCGGCGGGCTGCCGGGGCGCACCGTCGTCACCTGCCCAGCGTCGTGGGGCCCGGCGCGGCGGCAGGTGCTCTCGGCGGCCGCCTCCTCCGCCGGGCTGACCGGTGTCGCGCTCGTGTCCGAGCCGGTCGCGGCCGCCGCGTACCTTCTGGCCGTCGCCGGCGAGCGCGTGCCCGAGGGTGCGCCCGTGCTCGTCTACGACCTCGGCGCGGGCACCTTCGACGCGACGCTCGTCGTACCCCGTACCAGCGGCTTTGACGTGCTCGCCACGCGCGGCCTGGACGACGCCGGCGGCCTCGACATCGACGCGGCGGTGGTGGCGGCGCTCGATCCGGGCGGCAGCCCGGAGTGGCGGCGGCTGCGCGAGCCGGCCACGGCCGGTGAGCGGCGGGCGGCCCGGCAGCTGTGGGACGGCGTGCGCCTCGCCAAGGAGAGCCTGGGGCGGCTCTCGTCGACCTTCCTGCACGTGCCGCTCGTCGACACCGAGGTGCCGCTCGGGCGGGAGCAGCTCGACGAGCTGGCGCGGCCGGTCGTCGAGCGTACGGTCGAGGCCGCGCGGGCGGTGCTCGACGGGCAGGGGGTGCGGGCCGGCGACCTCGGCGCGGTGCTCCTGGTCGGCGGCGGCAGCCGGCTCCCGCTGGTGGCGACCGTCCTGCGCCGCGCCTTCGGCGTCGACCCGGTGATCATCGAGCAGCCCGAGCTGATCGTCGCCAAGGGCGCCGTGCTCGCGGTGGGCGAGCCCGATCCGGAGGTACCGGCACCGCCCGCCCTCGCCCCGACCGTCGACGTGTCCGCGCCGCCGCTCGCGCCGACCGAGGTGGTGACGGCCCGGCGCCGGCGGTTGGTGCTGGTCGGTGCCGTCGCGGCCGCCGTCGTCGCGGCCGGCGGGGCCTTCGCCTGGTGGTCCGCCACCGACCGCGACACGCCCGGCGCGCTGCCCACGCCGTCGACCTCGGCGTCCAGCCCGAGCCCCACGCCGTCGGCCTCGGCGTCCGGCACGAGTGTGAGCCCCACGCCGACCTCGGCACCGACCAAGCCGGCGGCGTACGACGAGCGGACCACCGCCCTCGGCTGGCTCGACATGACGCTCGACGGGACGATCCGCGCCGGCTACTGCACGGCGTTCGACAGCGCCGACGGCCGGCGGTACGAAATCAAGGGCGCCGACCCCGAGGTGTCCGTGCCCAGCGGCGTCACGCGCGTGTGGATCGCGGGCTTCGTCGACCCGGAGGGCACCGGCTGCGGCGGCCGGGAGCCGCTGTGGGTCACGGAGATCCGGCGGCTCTGACCCCGAGAGCGGACGCGTGGCCCGGTCGGCCAGGGGTGATCTTCGTCTCCGGGAGGTGCCACGACCAGGCGGCGGAGGCTAATCTCGGTCCCGCGAAGGGGAGTAGCTCCCAACGTCGTGGTCGACATACTGGTTCGCGCTCGCGCGTTCCCGGCCACGCGGCCTCACCGTCTGTGGTGGGGCGGGCGAGACCTTCGACTTGGCTGTCAAGCCGGGTCGAGGTCGCCTGTGCCCTTGTTCCCGGCTCCGTTCCGGGAAGGGCGTCGTGGAAGGTTTTCTCGCCGCGTTGGCGATCAGTTTCGGGGTCATTTTCGTCGCCGAGCTGGGCGACAAGTCGCAGTTGATGGCGTTGACGTTCGCCACTCGCTTCCGTCCGTGGCCGGTGCTGCTGGGCATCACGGTGGCGACCACGGTGGTGCACGCGATCTCGGTCGGTGTCGGGTACGGACTCGGTGCCTCGCTGCCGACCGGCTGGATCGCGCTGGCGGCGGGTTTGGCGTTCCTGGCGTTCGGGGCGTGGACGCTGCGCGGTGACCGCCTGACCGAGGAGGAGAAGAGCAAGGCCGAGCGGACGAGCCGGAACGCGTTCATCGCGGTGACGGTGGCGTTCTTCCTGGCCGAGCTGGGGGACAAGACGATGCTGGCGACGATCACGCTGGCCACGCAGCACGGCTGGCTCGGTACCTGGATCGGCTCGACGATCGGCATGGTCGCCGCCGACGCCCTGGCCATCCTGGTGGGCCGGTGGCTGGGCCGGCGGCTGCCGGAGAAGGCGATCAAGTACGGCGCCGCCGCCCTGTTCGCGATCTTCGGAATCTGGCTGCTCGCCGACGCGATCGGGCAGTTGACCTGACGGCCCGAACGCGCTCAGGCGTCGGCCACGACGATCTGCGTGCCGCCCCGGCGGATGGCCTCCAGAGCCACCGGGTCGGCGGAGGAGTCGGTGATCAGCTCGGCGACCTCGGCGACCGCGCACATGCGCGCGAGGTGGACCTGCCCGACCTTGGAGCCGTCGGCCACCACCATCACGCGCTCGGCGCGGGCGATCATCGCGGCGTTGGTGTGCGCCTCGATCTCGTCGTGCGTGGTGAGGCCGCCGCGGGCGGAGATGCCGTCGACGCCGACCACCGCGACGCCGATGTTGAGCCCGGCGAGCGCGCGGTCGGCGAGCGGACCCACCAACTCGTACGACTGCGCGCGGCTCACCCCGCCGGTCATCACGAGCTTGATCCGGGGGCGCAGCGCGAGGTCGACGGCGATGTTGAGCGCGTTGGTGACGACGGTCAGGTCGAACCGCTCGGCCACCAGGCGGGCGACCTCGTAGGTGGTGGTGCCGCCGGTGAAGCCGAGCGTGAGCGGCCCGTGCGGCAGGCGGGCGACCGCGCACCGGGCGATCGCGCGCTTCTGCTCGCGGTGCTGGCCGCCCCGGTACAGCACCGGCAGCTCGTAGGCCACGTCGGCGGTCACCGCGCCACCGTGCGTGCGGGAGAGCAGCTTCTGGTCTTCGAGCATCTGGAGGTCGCGGCGGATGGTCGCGGTCGAGACCAGGAACTCGGTGGCCAGCCGCCCGGCGTCGACCGAGCCCTCCCGGGCGAGCCGCTCGAGGATGCCGCTGACCCGGTCGGCGCGGCGCAGTGTGCTTCGGGCCATGGGGTCGCTCGCTTTCCGGGCGGGGTGCGGCCATCGTACGGCCAAACGGACACGTTCGATCAATGAGGACGGGACGCGAGTGCGCCCTGATGTTCAAACGCGCACACTACGATGCGCGAATGCGGGCGAAACCTTTCTCCTTCGCTCACGCCCGCGCATAATCCGGATCATGACTGCGACCGCGGCGGAGATCGCCAGCCAGCCCGACACGTGGCAGACCGCGCTGGCCCGGGCCGGCGAGTTCCGGGAGGCGCTGGCGGCACCGGGCGAGCGCGTGCTGGCGATCGGCTGCGGCACGTCGGCGTTCGTCGCCCAGTCGTACGCGAAGCTGCGCGAGGCGGGCGGGATCGGCGAGACCGATGCCGCGTACGCCTCCGAGCTGCCCACCGGCCGCCGGTACGACCGGGTCGTGGCGATCACCCGCTCTGGGACGACCACCGAGATCCTCACCGCCCTGCGCGGCCTGCCTGCCGGTACCCGCCGCGTGGTGGTCACGGCGGTCGAGGGCGAGGCGGTCGACGAACTGGCCGACGAGCGGCTGGTGCTCGGCTTCGCCGACGAGGCGAGCGTGGTGCAGACCCGGTTTCCCACGACCGTGCTGGCCGGGGCGCGCGCCGTGCTGGGCCACCGGCACGACCAGATGGTCCACGATGGCCGGTCGGCGCTCGCGACGCCGCTGCCGGTGGAGGCGGGCCGCTTCGACCACTTCGTGTTCCTCGGCACCGGCTGGACCGTCGGCCTCGCCCACGAAGCGGCGCTCAAGATGCGGGAGACGGCACAGGCGTGGTCCGAGTCGTACCCCGCGATGGACTTCCGCCACGGTCCGGTCGCGGTGGCCACCGAGCGGAGCCTGGTCTGGGCCTTCGGCGAGGTGCCCGAGGGCATCGCGGAGACCTCGGCCGGCGCGGGCGCCACGGTGTACCAGGACGCCGACCGCGACCCGCTCGCCCAACTCGTGCTCGTGCACCGGCTGGCGATCGAGCTGGCCGGGCGGCGCGGCCTCGACCCCGACCGCCCGCGCCGGCTCACCAGGTCGGTCGTGCTCGCCCCCGCCGGTACCGACGCGGCCCGGTGAGGCGGCGACCCCCGCCGGCATCCGCCGAAGCGCCCGCCGCCGGCACGATCGACGAAGTGGAGGTCTGATGGCGCTGGTGCCCACGGCTGAGCTGGTCGCGGCCGGCCCGGTCTGCGCGTTCAACGTGATCACGATGGAGCACGCGGAGGCCGTCGCGGCGGGCGCCGACCGTGCCGGGCACGCCGCGATCCTGCAGATCAGCGAGAACGCGGTCCGGTTTCACGGCGGGCGGCTGGGCCCGATCGCGGCGGCGGCCCGCGCGGTCGCGGCCGACTCCGAAGCGCGGCTGGCCCTCCACCTCGACCACGTGGTGACCGAGGAACTGTGGCGGGCGGCGCCGGAGCACGGCTTCGGCTCGTTCATGGTCGACGCCTCCCGACTGTCCTACGTGGACAACGTGGCGGCGACGCGGGCGGCGGCCGACTTCGGGCACGCGCGCGGGCTCTGGGTCGAGGCCGAGCTTGGCACGATCGGCGGCAAGGCGGGCGACCCGCACGCACCGGACGCCCGCACCGACCCGGCCGAGGCGGTGTCCTATGTGGAGCAGACCGGCGTCGATGGGCTCGCGGTCGCGGTCGGCTCCCGGCACGCGATGACCCGGCGGGAGGCGGCGCTCGACCACGACCTCATCGCGGCGCTGCGGGCGGCGGTGCCGGTGCCGCTGGTGCTGCACGGCTCCTCCGGCGTCGGCGACGACGAACTGCGCCGCGCGGTGGCCGGTGGCATCCGGAAGGTGAACATCGGCACCGCGCTCAACCTCGCGTACACCGCCGCCGTCCGGGCGGGCGCGAGCGCGCACACCGACCCGCGCCGCTACCTGGCGCCGGCTCGCGAGGCGATGGCGGAGGCGGTCGCCGCCTACCTCACCACCGTCGCCACCCCGTACGGGTGAGGGGCCAGCACCGCCCGCGGGGTTACAGTGCAGCGACGTACCGATCCAGGAGAGTGGCGTACCGATCCAGGAGAGTGAGGACGGCTGGCATGCGCGCGGCACAGGTAACGCGGCTCGAAGGGCCGAGGTCGATCGAGGTCAGCGACGTTCCGGAGCCGGCGGGCGACGGCCTGGTGGTGATCGACGTCACCGCGGCGGGGGTCACCTTCCCGGATGCTCTGCTTACGCGCGGGCTGTACCAGATCAAGCCGGAGCTTCCGTTCGTGCCCGGCTCGGAGGTCGCCGGTGTGGTCCGGGCCGCCCCCGCCGGGTCGGGCCTGGCGGCTGGCGACCGCGTGGCCGCGTTCCCGGGGCTCGGGGGCTTCGCGGACGTGGTGGCCGCCTCGCCCGACGTGGTGTTCCCGCTGCCGGGCAACGTCTCCTTCGAGGCCGGCGCGGCGCTGCCGATGAACTACCTGACCGTCCACTTCGGGCTGATCCGCCGCGGTGGGCTGCGCGCCGGCGAGACCGTGCTCGTGCACGGCGCGGCCGGCGGCGTCGGCACCGCCGCGATCCAGGTCGCCAAGGCGCTCGGGGCCCGGGTCTTCGCGGTCGTCTCCACCGAGGGGAAGGCGGCGGTGGCCCGCGCCGCCGGCGCCGACGAGACGGTGCCGGCCGAGGGCTTCCGCGACGCGGTGAAGGAACTGACCGGCGGCACCGGCGTCGACATGGTGGTCGACCCGGTCGGCGGCGACCGGTTCACCGACTCGTTGCGCAGCCTCGCGACCGAGGGGCGGCTGCTGACGATCGGCTTCACGGCCGGCGAGATCCCGACGGTGAAGGTCAACCGTCTGCTGCTGAACAACATCTCCGTCGTCGGCGTCGGTTGGGGCGCCTTCTGGCGGGCCCGGCCGGACTATCCGCGGGAGCAGTGGGCCGACCTGCTGCCCCTGCTCGATGCGGGGCAGCTCGACCCGCCGCTGGGCCGGACGTTCCGGCTGGAGGAGGCCGCCGAGGCGGTGGCCGAGTTGGAGGAGCGCCGAGCCACCGGCAAGGTGCTCGTCAAGCCCGACCGCTGACCCGGCATCGCCTTCCGTAGACGGCAGCGTGCCGGGGCGCCCGTTCGCGGCACCCCGGCACGCCTGGATCAGAAGCTGGCGAGTCGGAAGTCTCGCCAGCCGTTGCCGACCTGGACGGGGGCGGCGAAGGTGCCGTCGCCGTCGCCGGTCCAGCGCAGCAGTGTGGCGTCGTCGGCCTTGACACCGACGATGTCCGCGTTGTTGTCGCCGTTGACGTCGAGTACGGCGAATTCGCGGATGGTCTGCCAGTTGCCGCCGACCTGGGCCGGCGTGGCGAAGGTGCCGTTTCCGTTGCCGCGCCAGTAGATCAGTGAGCCGTCCGGCTTGGTGCCCCAGATGTCCGCGTCTCCGTCACCGTCGGCGTCACCGGCGGCGAAACGGTTGATCTGGCTCCAGCCCGTGCCGATCTGGCGCGACGAGCCGAAGCCGCCATCGCCGGACCCCACGTACAGGTTGAGGATGTCGCCGGCTTTGGCGAGGATGTCCGCCTTGTCGTCGCCGTTGACGTCGGCGAGGGTGAACCAGTCGACGGTTTTCCAGCCGGTGCCGACCTGTGTTCTGGCGCCGAATGTGCCGTCGCCGTCGTTGCGCCAGTGCCAGAGCACGCCATCGGTGGCGGTGGCGTAGAGGTCGGCCCAGCCGTCCCCGTTGGAGTCACCGACGGCGATGCGGTTGTAGTTGTCGACCCAGCCCGGTCCGATGCGTACCGCTGAGCCGAAGGTGCCGGTCGAGCGGCCGGGGTACGACCAGAGGACCTGGTTGGCGTCGACGGCGAGCAGATCCTCGTACCGGTCACCGTTGACGCTCTCCGCGGGGCGGTTGGCGGAGGTGACGTTCGGCGGCGACACGTACCCGGAGATGAGCACGTTGCGCGTGCCGGCCCGCTGGGTCACCGGGTTGATGCGGCGCTTGACCACCGCGTCGTTCTGGTTGCCCTCGACGGTGGTGATGGTGCCGTCCGAGTGTACGGAGTGGACGATGCCCACGTGCCCGCCGACGCCGGAGCCGGGCGCGCCCCAGACGACCACGTCACCGGGGGCCGGGGAACCCACGCCGCTGGAGGGCCGAGCCTTCCACAGACCCTGCTGCTGCCCCCAGGTGCCGACCGCGGTGGCGACGTCGGTCGTGAACACTGGGGAGACGCCGGCATTGCGCCAGACCCACTCGGCGAACATCGCGCACCAGGCGGTGGTGCGGCACGGCCCGTACTTCGTGCAGCGGCCGTTGGCCTCGGAGTTGCCGACCTCGCCCTCGGCCACGGTGACGATGTCCGCCCGCGTGGCCGCGTGTGCCGCGCCGGCGCCGAACGTGACTTCCTGCACCGCGAACGCGGCGAGCATGGCGAGCGTGCCGACCACCGCGGTGAGCAGCGTTCTCGCGCGGGACGGTCTTGCGCTGTGTACGTTCATGGACGTGTCGCTCCCGTCGTCCTAGTAGGCGGCGAGGCGGAAGTCCCGCCAGCCGTTGCCGACCTGGACGGGGGCGGCGA
>NZ_JBHLUH010000002.1:0-40746 GCF_042433955.1 Phytohabitans kaempferiae
GATCGCCGGGGAACGCGACCCGAAGACCCTCGCTCAACTGGCCCGCACACGCATGCGCACCAAACTGCCCCAACTGCAAGAGGCGTTCGTCGGCCGCTTCAGCGAGCACCACGCGTTCCTGCTGGCCCGGATGCTCGCCCAGATCGACACCATCAACGCCGATATCACCACGATCGAGCAGCGCATCGCGGAGCTAGTCGCCCCTTTCGCCGCGGCGGTGACCCGCCTGGATGAAATCCCCGGCGTCGCGACCACCGCCGCCCACGCCATCCTCGCCGAGATCGGGGTGGACATGACCCGATTCCCCACCCCCGGCCACCTGGCCTCCTGGGCCAAGTTCGCCCCCGGCGTCAAACAATCCGCTGGCAAGAACAAAGGCAACGGCGCCACCGGGCACGGCAACCCATACCTAGCCCGCACCCTGGGCGAAGCCGCCGTCGGCGCGTCAAAAACCAGCACCTTCCTCGGCGAGCGCTACCGCCGCATCGCCAGACGCCGGGGCAAAAAGAAAGCCGTCGTCGCCATCGGCCGATCCATCCTGACCATCATCTGGCACCTACTCAACGACGAGCAAGCCAGGTTCATCGACCTCGGACCCGACCACCACAACACCCGTACCGGCACCCAACACGCCATCCGCAACCACATCCGCAGCCTAAACGCCCTCGGCTACCAGGTCACCCTCCAACCCGCCACATAACCACACCAGCAACCCTCGACCCGGCTCCGCTGCGCTACACCGGGACGCTGCCGCACGCCCAGTAACGCTCATTTTCGGATTAGTCCTTACGGCCGCTGACGGCCAAACCGACGCCGAGCCCGACCATCGTGAGACCCGCTGCGCCAACCAGGTCCAAGTGCCGGGCGGAGCGGGCGAACCAGGACAGGACCGTACCCGCCGCCAAATCCCACACGGAATCCATCGCCAGGGCGATCGCGGCGAACACCGCGCCCAGGACCACCATCTGAAGGCTGGCATGCCCGGCGGACGGGTCGACGAACGGCGGAAGGATCGCCGCGAAGAACACCACCGTCTTCGGGTTCGTTACGCCAACGATGAATCCCTACACCAGCGTGCGACCGCCACCGATCGGGGGCCGCCTGCGCCGCAAGGGCCTCCCGCAGTGCCCGGCGGTGCCTGATCGCCTGGATCCCGAGGTAGATCAGATATGCGGCACCGGCAAGCTTGACGGCGGTGTAGATCACGGCGGAGGTCTGGACGATGGCACCGATACCAACAGCGACGGCCGTGGCCGCAGTGAGGCTGCCAGCCGCCCCGCCGACGACGGTCGTCAGCGCGGCCCGCCGGCCGTACGCCAGGGCGCGGCTGATCGCGAACAGCACCGCGGGGCCCGGTATCACTATCAACACGAACGACACGAGCGCGAAGGCGGCCAGACGATCAGGCGATGGCATGCGCCCAGGCATGACGATCAGGCAACCACTTCCGCCGCGCGGACTCACGCTAGTCGATGATCCCGATCCGTTCGATCAGGTCCGGGTCGGGTTCGGGGAGCGTGGCTCGCAACACGGCGCCGCCGCGCAGCAGTGCCGCTTGCAGCGGCCCGATCGGCACGTCGCGGATACCCACCCGGTTGTGCACGGCGTGTGCGGCCGCTGTGCCGACCGCCTGCCCCTGGGCCATGCACGTGGTGATGACCCGCGTCGAGCCGATCGCCTCGTGGCTCGCCGACATGCACTTGCCCGCCACGAAGAGGTTTTCCACCCCGCGCACGGTGAGGGCTCGCAGTGGGATGTCGTACGGGCGCACTGAACGCGAGTCGACCCAGCTGCCGTCGGGCGTGTGGATGTCGATGTGGTACGCGCCCACCGCGACGCCGTCGTCGAACGTCCGCCCGGCCTGGACGTCGTCCGTCGTCAGCACGTAGTCGCCCATGATGCGCCGGCTCTCCCGGATGCCCAGCATGGGGGCGATCTCCAGCAGCCGGGCCGATTTGAAGCCGGGCAGCCATTTAACGAAGAAGTTCATCAGCGGCATCACCTGCGCGTACGCGTCGGCGTACGCATCGGAGAGCGAATCGGCGTCGATCGGGTCGAACACCGCGACCTTCGTCGTGACGGCGACGAGTTCGTCCGGCGGGTGGGTCTTGACACCGACCACCCTGCTGGCGGGAACGTCGAGCTCGCCGGCCTCGGTGGCCTGCTTGATGAGCCCCGCGAAGCCGCCCAGCACGATGACCTGTTGCGTGGGCAGGCGTTCCCGCAGCCGGTCCAACGCCACGGGGTGGTCGGCGAGCAGGTCGCGGAAGCCGATGTCCGCACGCATGAGTCCGGCGACGAACTGCTCGCGGTCGATACCGCCGACCCGGAACACGAGCGTCGGCGCCTGGACGCGGCCGTCGGCCGTACGGCCCTTGGCCCAGTCGGCGCCGGCCAGCGCCGACAGGTCGCCGTCGCCTGTCGCGTCGACGAACACGTCGCCGGCGACGAGCTCGGAGCCGGACTTGCGCTGGACGACGACGCCGGTCACCCGGTCACCGGCGCGGACGACGTCGACGAGCAACGTGTGCAGCATGACGCGGACGCCCGCCTCGCGCAGCAGGCGCATCGCCACGCACCGGTAGACGTGGCTGTTCATGGACACCGCCGACCCGCACACCGGGTCGAGCGTGATCTCGGACGCTTCGCCCAGCGCGCGCAGCTCGGCGACGATCTCGCCGGCGATGCCGTCGACCACCTGCTGGTAGCGGCGGGAATGGAAGCCCAGCCACGGCAGGATCGCCGAGTTGCCGCCGACGAACCCACCGCTCTCGATCAGCGTGGTGGGAACGCCGGCACGCCCGGCCGCCAAGGCGGCGGCGAGCCCGGCGGCGCCGGACCCGACCACCACTACCCCGTCGACGCTCCGCTCAGACATGGCGTTCCTCGTCGGCGATGGCGGCAACGGCGGCCGTGGCCACGAGCGCGGCGGCGGCGGGGTCGAGCCGGGGAAGCCCACGCGCCGGATGAGGGGTGCACAGGCCTCGTTGGGCCACCGCGGCCTTGAGCCCGGCCAGCCAGTAACCCGGGCGGTACACCTCGCAGGCCCGGTCGAGCGCGGCCTGCAGGGCGTCGACCGTCTCCGCCGCCCCGTCCTTCCCGGCTCGCACGAGTGCACAGGCGACCGCCGGGGTCAGGTTGGCGATGCCGGGCACGGCAC
The DNA here is from genome assembly GCF_042433955.1 of Phytohabitans kaempferiae. Classification (NCBI taxonomy): domain Bacteria; kingdom Bacillati; phylum Actinomycetota; class Actinomycetes; order Micromonosporales; family Micromonosporaceae; genus Phytohabitans; species Phytohabitans kaempferiae. Next base: position 3,161 of record NZ_JBHLUH010000002.1, read on the forward strand.
CGGCCGCGCCGGCCAGCATGCTGCGCCCGATGAGGGCCTCCGCGCCCTGCAGCACGGCGACGCCGAGCTGCCGCGCGGCTTCCAGCATGCCCTGGAACGCATCCCAGTCGCCGCTGCTGTCCTTGATGGCGACCACGTTGGGTGCCTGCCGCACGACGGTGGTCAGTATCGACGGGGTGATGACGCTGTGGGTGGCCGGCGGGATGTTGTAGAGGACGACGGGTAGGTCTGTCGCACCGGCGATGTGTACGAGATGGTCGGCGACGTGGCGGTCGTCGTGCAGGAAGTAGTACGGCGCGGTCGCGACAACCGCGGCTGCCCCGGCTGCCGCCGCGACCTCCAACGCCTCCACCGCCCGCCGGACACTCGGCTCGCCGATCCCGGCGAGCACCGGCACCCGTCCGCGAGCGGCCTTCACGAAGGCGCGCACCGTCTCCTCTCGCTGCGCCGGGGTGAGCGCCGGTCCCTCGCCGCTGGAGCCGAGGACGAACAAACCGGTGACGCCGGCATCGACGAGGTGGTCGGTCAGGCGGTGGATCGCCTCGACGTCGACCTCGTCTTCCGGGGTCAGTGGGGTGATCACCGGCGGGATCACGCCGTGCAGGTGCAGCATGCCTCTCCTCAATGTGGATCTTCGGGTCAGTAGGGCCGCACGTCCGGCGGCCAGCTCAGCTCGACGCCCCGCGCGACGAGATATTTCTGGAAGTCCTCGCGGAGGGCGTCCGTGTCGCGTACCGCCACGGGGGACACGCGCTGCTCGACGCAGAACGCCGCGAGCGCACCGGCCGCCTCGCCGATGTTCCACTCCACCGGGTGCACCCGGTAACAGCCGTTGGTGATGTGGGTGGTCCCGATGTTCTTGGCCGCAGCCACCAGGTTGTCGACGTCGCCGCTCAACAGGGCGCCGAGCGGGATCTCGAACGGCCAGGCCGGGTCGTACCGGCGGTCCCCGCCCTTCGTCGAGGGGTGAAGGTCGATCTTGTAGCTGCCGACGCCGACGCTGTCGCGGTACCGGCGCACACCCCGGTCGCCGCGGACCGACTGGGCGATGTCGTTCTGCGTGATGGTGTGCAGGGCCCGTAGCCGCCGGCCCTCGCGGATGTAAGGCGCCATGGCGAGGCCGTCGGGCGTTCCGGTGACGTCGCCGCGCAGGCGCAGGCCGGGGAAGCCGGTGCCTCCGTCGGCCCGCGGCGCCTCGGTCTGTAGCCAGTAGAAGAAGCTCAGGCTGAGCTGCCGGGCAGCCTCGATGTTGGCCGCCGCGACCTCCGGTGCCACGTCCACGATCGAGCCGTCGATATAGTCGTTGGCCGAGCAGTTCACGAGCGTGATGTCGCTCGGTGGAGCGGGGTCGAAGTTGCCCCGCGCGATCAGCCGGCGGAAGCGCCAGATGTCCTCGGTGGCGACGTAGGCACCGTTGTCGCCGAAGCGGCCGCGGTGGCTTGCCGAGACGATCACGCCCGCGTCGGTCGCCGGGTCCGGGTTGGGGCGCAGCACCCGCCGTCTCCGTTCTTCGTCGTCGGCCGCGGGTCGCGGCCAACCGACCTGAGGGGCGGCGCGCACGGGAGCGTCCGGCGCGGTCCAGCGTCCGTACTGCTCGGGCTTGTCGATCGTGTGGTCCTCACCGTCGAGGTGGTCCATCGCGAAGCACACGGTGAAGCCCTGCATCATCTGCGGGTCGCCATGTTCGGGGGCTCCGGGTTCGCCCGTCTCCCGCTGGCTTTCCGTGCCGGTGACGTAGGGCACGCGGGCCAGCGGCAGCAGGTCGCCGGTCTCGGTGGCGTCGAGCACGTACGCCGCGGTGAACCACCGGGCCTGACCGGTCCCGTCCGCGAAGCGCACCGCGCGCACCCGCGGGCCGTCGCGCTCCACCTCGTCGGGTACGAGCCCGGTGATCACCCGGAGCCGCCCGGACGCCTCGTGTGGCGACAGCATCTCCCGCAGCACGGCGAGAGCGACCCGGGGCTCGTGGCACAGGGCGCTCACCGCACCGCTGCCCGGGTTGAGGTGGACCGACACCCGCGCCCGTTGGGACAGCGGACAGTGCTGGCGGTAGTGGTCGCGTACGGCCGTCCGGAACCGCCGGTACGAGGCTGTCGCGCCGAACCGCTCGATCCACGGGTGCTCGTCCGGCGGCACCGCCTGTGAGGTCAGCTGCCCGCCGATCCACCGCGTCGGCTCGGTGAGGACAACCGTCGCGCCGGCGTCGGCCGCGGCCAGCGCCGCGGCGACGCCGCCGACACCGCCGCCGACAACAAGGACGTCCGCGTCGAACGCCGTCATGCTCGTACCCCTTCCGCTGAGCCGTCGCCGGGTCGGCTAGGCCTTGACCGCACCGGTCGTCAGACCCTTGATGAACTGCCGCTGCATGATGAGAAGGCACAGCAGCAACGGCGCCGTCGAGATCACCGTCCCGGCCGTGATCGCGCCCCATGGCGACTGCTGGACGACGGAGAAGTTCAGCTGCGAGTGCAGGAACGCCAGCCCTACCGGCATGGTGAACTGGGACGAGTCCGTCAGCATGACAAGCGGCAGCAGATATGCGTTCCACGCGTTCAGGAACAGCAGCAGGCCGGCCGCGCCGAGTCCGGGCCGTACGAGTGGCAGCGCGACCCGCCAAAACACCCGGAACTCGCCACAGCCGTCCAGCCGGGCGGCGTCGAAGAGCTCCTCCGGCAGCTGGCTGAAGTACTGCCGCAGAAGGAAAAGGACGAGCGCGTTGGCCGCCAGCGGCAGGACCACCGCCGCCCAGGTGTTGAGCAGGCCGATCTCTCGCATGATCGTGAACTGCGGGATCACCGTCGCGTACTCGGGTATGGCGAGGCTCGCGAGCACCAGCGCGAAAAGCACCGTGCGGCCGCGGAAGCGGTACCTAGCGAACCCGAAGGCCGCGAGCGCGGCGACCGCCAGACCGAGCACGGTCGTCAGCAACGAGATGCCGAGCGTGTTGAGCATCCACCGCGGGATCAGCGTGTCGAACGCGGCACCGTAGTTGGCCAGGGTGATCGACGTCGGGATCAGTGACGTGTCGCCGAGCTGGCTGTCGGGTTTGAGCGAGGAGACGAGCAGCCAGTAGAGCGGCAGCGCGGTGAAAGCAACCAGGAGCGTGACGGCGGCGCCGCGGAAGAGCCTCCCGCCGAGGGTGGTGTCACGCATGGTCCGCGCTCCGCAGCACCCGGTTCACGATCAACGTACTCGTGATGATCGCGACGGCGAGGACGGCGGACGCCGCGGCACCCTCGCCCAGGCTGAACTCCTCGAACGACGCCTGGAAGATGTACATGACCGCGGTCAGGGTCGACCGGGCCGGACCACCGTCGGTCAGGACATCGACCTCGGCGAACAACTCCCATGCCGCGATGCTCGAGGCGACGAGGACGAACGCCGTCACCGGTTTGAGGAGGGGGAAGGTGATGTAGCGGAACTGTTGCCAGGCGCCGGCGCCGTCGAGGGAGGCCGCTTCGTAGTACTCCTCCGGGATCGACTGCAGGCCGGCGAAGAGGATGACCGCGTAGTAGCCGAGGACGCGCCAGATACGCAGCAGGACGATGGACCACGGTGCCAGGTTCGCGTCGCTGAGGAACATCACCGGTTCGAAGCCGAGCGACTCCAGCGTGCCGTTCACGAGACCGACCCGCTCGTTGTAGAGCAGGTCGAACACGAGCGCTACGGCGATGAGCGACATGGTGATCGGCGCGAAGACGACGATCTGTACGAGGTTTGCGGTGCGGCGCTTGAGCTGCCTGAGGAGCACGGCCACGAACAGGCACAGCGGCACGAGCGCGAGCAGGAAGACGACGAGCATCCGGAACGTGTTCGACATGGCCCGGCCGAACAGCGTATCGGTCAGCACGGTGGAGAAGTTGTCGGTGCCGACGTACTCCGGGGTCGCGCCGAGCGGCCAGTCGACGAACGCCATGCCGAGCGCGAACAGTACCGATCCCGCGCCGAACGGAAGGAACAGCAGGAAGAACGGGGTGATGAACAGGTACGGAGCGACCCGCGGATGCCTACCCGGGCCGCGGGGGCGGTCCGGCCGGGCCGGTCCGCCCCTTCCGGTCCGCCCGCCCGACGCCCGCCGGCGAACCAGCTCGCCGACCGCCGCCGAGCGACCCAACAGTGCCGGCCGGGTCATAGGGCTTCGAGCTCCGAAATGATCGCCTTGACCGCCTCGCTGGGCGACTTCGCACCGCTGTACGCCTGGTCGACCGCGGCGGTGATGGCACTTTCGGTCTCCGGCCAGTTGAAGAAGTGGAACGGCGGGTAGGGCACGCTGCCGAGGTCCTTGATCACGCTCTGACCACCGAAGTAGGGGTCGGCCTTGTCGAGGTCGATCTTGTCAGCCGCCGGCTTGTAGGCCACGATGCCGATCGTGTCGATCTGGGCCTGGAGCCCCTCGTTGGTGAGCCACCACATGATGAAATCACGGGCGCCCTGGGGATTGTCGGTGTTCTTCAGCCCCGCGAAGAGGCTGCCACCGAACACCCCGGTCGTCTGTGCCGCGCCCGGCGACCAACGGGGCCAGGTGACCAGCCGCCACTGCCCGGACTGGTCGGGCACGTTCTTCTGCAGGTTGGTGCTTCCGACGCCGTAGTTCATCGTCCAGCCGACGATCTGCTCCTTGCGGATCGCCTCCCAGAACGTCGGGTCGGTCCACACACCGCGGTAGACGAGGCCCTCCTTGTCGAGGTCGACCATGAACTGGAGGGTCTGCGCGGCGAGGTTGGCGTCGGCGGCCAGTTCGCCGCGCTCGTTCCACCACGTGCCGCCGCGCGAGTTGTAGAAGGCGTTGAACATGTTGGCGCCGTTCGCGCCGGGCGGTTGGATGAACATGTACTGCTTGCCGCCGGAGGCCGCCTTGAGGCCCCTGGCGACATTGACGATGTCGGCCCACGTCGGGTCGTCCGGGACTTTCAGGTTGTGCTTGGCCAGTGCCGCCTCGTTAATCCACAAGCCCATGTTGCCGGGCCCCATGGTGAAGGAGTTGATCTCCTTGTCGTTGCCGACGAGGATGCCGTCCGCGAAGTTGTCCTTCTGCGGACCCAGCTGAGCCGTCATGTCGAGGAACTGACCGGTCTTGAACAGCCCGCCCGACTCCCGCAGCGGAAGATGCACGACATCCGGAAGGCCTTCGCCGCCCTGCAGTCCCACCACCAGCCGCTTGGAGACGTCGCCGACGGGCACCTCGACGACCTTCACCTCGTAGTCGGGATAAGCCTTGGCGAACCCCGACTCGATGACATCCGGCATCGTGCTCGAGAACGTCCAAATCTCCAAGGTCTTGTCGCCGCCCGCGTCGCCGGACCCGCCGGACGAACAGGCCGACAGGGCCAGGCCGAGCGTCGCCAGTATGGCCAGTCTTCGCTTGTACCGCATGCATGTCTCCAATCGCCAAATGGTCAGCGATCACAAGTCGCTTGGGTCGAACCGGTGTCTAGCCCGGCTCGCCGGTGTTGAGCCGGTGTCTTATGTCGTCGAAGTGACGGATCATGGCTTCGACGACACCTTCCTGCTTTGTCAGGGCCTCGACGATGTCGAGGTGCACCTCGGCGATCGCCGGCCCGTCAGGCGAGGCGGAGGTTTCGGCCGTTCGCAGTCGATGGAAGATCTCCCAGAAGAGATCGATCATCTGGGTCACGAGGGCATTGTCGAGCGGCTCGTAGAGCCGCCGGTGGAATTGCCGGTCGAGGTCGGCCAGCTCCGGTCCGCCCGGCTTGGCGCGGGCCATCGACTCCGCCAACCGCCGGAGATCCGCGAGATCGCGACGGCGGATCCACTCCGAGGCGCGCAGGATGAGGCCCTCCTCGAGGCCGGCGCGCAGTTCGAGCAGATTTCGCAGGTCGCGGTGCTGGAGCTGGAAAGCGTAAGGCAGGTTCTCGATGATGGGTTTGAAGGAGAACGGTTCCACGAACGTGCCCTCGCCGTGGACCGTCCGCAGCACACCGATCGTCTCCAGGCCCTTGACCGCTTCGCGCAGCGAAAGGCGGCTAAGGCCGAAGGTGGCCGCCAGCTCCTCTTCCGGCGGCAGCCGGTCGCCGGCGACGAGCCGGTTGTCGACGATGTACGTGCGCAGCTTGTCCTGCGCGTCCCGGTACTTCGGTGTCTTCATCGGACGATGCTCATGACGTAAGCCAGTCCATGTCAAAGCGGACGACGTGCAGGGGAGCACCGTTCGACGCGGACGTCTCGTTCGTCATGTAGACGACAACGATGGTGCCGTCTTTCGCCACGGCGACGTCCGAGTAGCGGACCGACGGCGCGCTGCCGGTGATCAGCTTCTCGTCGATCCAGGTCTGTCCTTCGTCGACACTGCGACGCACGTACAGCTGGCCGGACCGAGTGACCGTCATGATGAGTGTCTGGTTGTCGTAGCGGTCGAAGCCGAGGTTGTTGCTGGCGCCGAATGAGTGTTGGACGGTTCCGTTGTTCGAGTAGAAGTCGGCGATGCGTATCTTGCCGATCCGACCGTCGGTCGTATTACCGGTCCGCCATGGCACCAGGGCGGTGCGCGAGATCGCGCCGTCGATGAAGTACGGCTGGGCCTTCGTCTCGACCGTGCCGGCGAACTCCGGCGTCGCGGTCCAGCTGGCGCCGCCGTCGTCGCTGTAGAGCAGGCAGGCCCGCCCCGGCACGACGATCCTTCCGGTGCCCGGCAGGAAGGTGAATCCCTTGCCGCCGTTGGAAGGCAGCCCGTTGGTGTGGGCACTTGTGATCGTCGGTGTGGTGACCGGTCCCCAAGTGTCGCCGTCGTCCGTGCTGCGGCGCTGGTGGACCGTGAGCTGGTCGGTCGACCAGTTCTGCGGACCGACGGCGTACATGATGACCAGGTCGCCGTCGTTCCGGTAGAGCACGGGGGCGTAGCCGCATTGCCCACTCGGTCCGGCGGTCTGGTAGACGTAGCGCATCGGGCCCCAGGTCTGCCCGTTGTCGGTGCTGTGAAACGTGACGATGTCCGCGGCACCCTTCTCGTGGTGTCCACCGGGGACCGTGGTGGTGTACCGCACCTGCGCGGCGATCGTCAGCGACGTGCCGGTGTTGGCGATGATCGCCGGCAGCATGTGGTTGCCTGCGGAGATCTGGCCGACGTCGTCGAAGAATCCCGCGGTCCGGGCCGCGGCCGGCCGCGCGCGGGTCGCCACGGTGGCGGCCGAGAAACCGAGTGCGGCGGCTCCGACGATGAGTGTCCGTCTGTCCATGTTCAGCGTCCTTGTCCGGAGGGAAGAGGCATCGTGACGCGGTCCGCCGATGGGCCCAGCAGCTCGCGGAGCGAGAGGGTTTCGGTGGCGAGGTCCCACCGGCGGGTTTCGGGATCGGTGATGCTGAAGGCGAGAAGTACCCATCCATCGACGAGTGTCCAAGCTGGATAGTGGTACCAGAGTTGGTCATGCGCGTGCAGGGTCGGACCGCGCCGCCAGGTGTGCCCGCCATCGGCGCTGATCGATGCCACGAGGGTGTTTCGCGGTCCCGACATCCGGGCGTCAGGATCGAACCCGGCGTTGTGCAGCAGCAGCAGGTACCCGCCCGCGGCCAGCAGGACGCTCGGCGCAGACGGAGCGCCGACGCCCAGGGGAACCGGCAGCGACCAGGTCTGGCCGCCGTCGGTCGACCGGCTGCCGTAGACGTCGCCGAGCGCGGACCGGCCGGCCAGCAGAAGCTCGCCGCCCTCCACCTCGACGACGGAGCTCTCCCAGAGCCCGCTGAGGTGTCCTGCCCGACGTCCGGCGAGAGCGATCCGGGCCGTGACGTGCCACGTCGCGCCGCCGTCGTCCGACACCGTGATCACCACCTCGGCGACATCACCGGCGACCTGATGGCAAGGCTGGACCAGCCGGCCGGACGCAAGCTTCAGCATCCGGTGGTGCGACGCCGTGACGTAGCCCGCGATCCCGGTCATGTCGACCGGATCTGTCCAGGTCGACCCGCCGTCGGTCGAGCGGCGGAACAGCCGGCGGGCGGCTGCCGGGCTCTCCCGCACCGAGTAGCTCAGCCCGATGGTGTGGTCGTCGACCGCGAGCAGCGAAGGCTGCATGGTGTTGATGCCCGCCGTGTTGGGAACGAGGACCTTCGGCTCTCCCCACGTCGAGCCGCCGTCCAGCGACTCGAGGAAGCGAATCTCGGCTGGGTTGTTATCGCGCGAGTAGCGCCATTCCCGTCCCACCGCGGTGTCGGGCACCACCACATCGGGCGCCGCCGCGAACGCCGACCAGGCGAGCACGGTCCGGCCCGGCAGAACAAGCCAGGAGGCCTCGCTGTGGCGAGGCTCCGCGCGGGTGGCGGGCACAAGCATCCTCACGTCCACCACCTCGCCTCCCGCTCCGGGCCGCCGAACAGAACACCGTCCGCCGGACATATGATGTATGGCTCCAGTCATCTGATGTCCAGACGTTACCGTCAGATGTCTGCCGGGTCAACAGGTGACCTTGGAAGGCGGCAGGACGCTGCACGCTGTTGCTCGAACAGCACCGAAGGGCACCCGTTTGGGGACCGCGGTGGTTTACAGGTCAGCACATCCCACACCTACGACAGCAGCGAGTTGCTCACCGAGGTCGCCCGCACCAGCAGCCACAACCTCACCTGATGCGCCAGCGCGAGCTGGCACCGCTGCTGACCCGATCACCACAGCAGCGCCGCGGCGGGATCGACCACCCCTGGCCACAACCGCTGCCGCCAACCTGGTCCGGACAGTTCGACCGCCCCGAACCGCTGCCCTACATCCGCTGACCGATCACCCGTTGGTGTGCTCTGAACCGAGATTCCCCTCATCGGCGCCCGCGCAAGACGGGATGGGCAACGTGAGGATATGCCCGACCACCTTGTCATCTCACCGGGCGGAACCAGCGAGGGTCGCGCTGAGCGCCTGGGTGAGCAGGCTTCGCGGACCGGAATGCCGATCTGGGATGCCGATACCGGCAGTACCGTGCATCCTGACGGAACGATCACGCCACCAGCGCAGGCTGGATCGACCGAGGATTAGAGGTGGCCTCGATTCGCCAACTACCCTCCGGCAACTACCAAGCGGCAGTTCTGCTTGCTGGCGGCACCCGCACCACCCAGACGTTTCCGGACGAAAACACGGCGCTGGCCTGGGCAATCGAGATGGAGACCGAGCGTGATCGGCTTCGTGACCAAGCACGAAACCGCAGCGTAAATGTGCATGTCACGGCTCTGTTGGCGAAACTTGCGCACTTGGCCGACAAGAGACAGCTAACCGTCGAACACCGCGACAGATTGCGGGCCATCACCAGATCAATCCGCGCCGCGTCGTAGGAAAGGGTGGCCACATGTGGAGTGGATCAGATCTGGATCGATTCGATTGGAGCCTCTCACGGATTCGGACCGTGCCTACCGTCCCAGGCTCATCGCTCCGGAACATCCACGCTGGCGATGCGCTCACCCGTGAGGTTCGTGCGCGAGCTATGACCGGGGTGGTTGGTTAGTCGGTGGTCATTTCGGCCTACAGCAACCCGGCAAGTTCCGGCCGAACCGCCCGTGATGATGTTCCGGCTGATCTGGCGCTGTGATTGGCGCCCGTCGCCAGACGGGTTGGAGGTCAGCCAGTTCGCCCGCGCCAGTACCAGCGTGTCACGCCTGCGGTCCCAGACTGCGTCGGCGGGCCCGCACCGTGAAGCGAGGACCGACCCCGCTGTAGCCACCGCTGGTGGCGACGTCCCAACCGCGTTGTTGGCGCATCTGTTCCGCGAACGCGCGAAGATCACGAATCGTACAGCCGCAGTCGAGCCGGACCTCGACGGAGATGTAGGTGCCGTTCGGATTGCGCTCAAACTCGTCGACCTGCCAGCGGACCTGGTGCTCATGGTCTACCAGGCCGGTGCGGGCCTCGTCATGAACCCACCCCATACCACGCGCATACTGATCGAGATCATCGATGGCGAAAAGGTCACTGCGGTAGTTGCCCGGCCAGACCGCGAACAGGCGCGACTGCCCCGCCAGAGCCCGCTGGCAAGCGGCCCTGTCGGCGCCCTGCGACACCGCGCCGCCGGCTGCCACCTCGATGTAGCACATCGTGCCCAGTTCGTACGGGAACTCCGTGCCCATCGCACCCGCGCTGCGCGGCTCAGCCATCGCGCAACCAAGCACTCGCCTGGAAGCACGCGGTAAGCCACAGCGCCTCCGGCTGATTCAAGATCACGTCACCGATGATCGGGACCCGAGCGAACGCCGAAGACTCCGAGACACCTTCGATCCCGATCCGGAACATATCCGGGCTGATCCGCAAAGGCTCCCAACCCAGGTCGCTGTGTAGTAGCACCGCCTGTGCCTCGCCGGACCGCTGCACGAACACCAACTGTTCTCCGTGCTGATTGACGAAGTAGCCAACGTAGTCCCTATCGCCGAAGGCGCCGCCCGATATCGAGGCCAACGCCGCTACCAGGTCGGTGCGGCTCATCGTAGCTCTACCTCCCCGTGAAGCCGAGCTAGCTATGCTCGGCTGCGGAGCCTTCGCAGTCAAGCCCACACGCCGACCGGCATCGGCAACGGCGGCGACTCGATCAGCACCCCCGATGCTGCCATCATGGCCCGGTGACCGAAGCGGCCGCTGAGAAGGCGCGACAAGGACTGATGCGCGAGGCGCTCGCCGACGTGCTACTCGACCGTGCGGTCTGGACCCACGCCCGCCTGACCGCCGGCCGCCAACACGGCGTCGACCTGCACGAGGAGACCATCACCCAGGACCTGCTCCTGGATATCGCCCGCGCACTGCCAGACCTGCAGATCAAGACCTACACCCGAGCTCAGGAAGCCCGCATCGGCGGCGACTGGCAATGGGATTGGTGGTTCGGCGGCTACCGATGGTTCGGACTCAGGCTGCAAGCCAAACGTCTCAAACGCATTCGCCGCAAGGGGCTCGGCTACGACCTCGGATACCGAGTCGGCGCACGCCGCACCCGACAGGTCGACCTCCTCACCGAGGGAGCCCGGCGCGACAACATGGATGCCGCCTACGTCCTCTACAACGGTCCAGACCTGGACCTCACGTTCGACTGGGTATGCCATCGACTGCCCGCGAGCGCGCCCTTCTTCGGCGTCAGCATCCTGCCCGCCGAAGTGGCACGACAGTTGGCCGACGCGAACACGCGCGACCTCGCCACCGTCGCCGGCCACGCCCGCCCATGGTCGTGCCTGGCCACCTGCCCCTTCGGCGGCTGCACCAACCAAGGGCCATGGCGACGCTGGCCACCCGACGACTGGCCCGACGGTGTTGAACGCGATCTTGCCGAGCAAGTGGCCGCGAGCTTCCACCGGATCGCGATGCAATCCCGCTACCGCCAAGACTGGGGACCTCAACAGGAACAACGGCTGTACCAGCGCGTCCAGGCCGCCACCACACCCGACCGTAACCAATACATCCACCAGCTCCTGGATACGGGCAACATCGCCGCAGCACCACGGCAGGTGATGGCTGTAACGATCTTCGATGAAACCCGCCGTCGGGCCTGACACGGGTCGGGAAATCCGGCCCGCAAAACATCGACTTGGCGCATCTGAGCTCAGAGGCGACTCGAACCCCAACACGGTGTCGGAGTTTGAAACCCAACAACTCGGAGCGGGCACCATCTCTGCCCTGAGAGTTTGAACGGGGCGACGGCCATCGTGGACATGCGCCTCCGGTGGCATCGCTGCCCAGGCCGAGCAGACCGCGCAGGCGCAGACCGACCGTAAGCCGGCCGCACAGCGGGAGCTGAACGTGCGCTACGAGGCCCAGCCGAACTTCTACTTGGCGTGGGACGGTGGCTGGCTGCCGTTGCAGTGGGATGGGTGGTCGTGGCTGCCCAGCGCGGTCCACGTCGCCGGGGATGGGAAGGTCACGGCCGGTCAGGGGCACGGCTGGCGGCGGAGTCCACACCGGACGGGTTCGTGCCGGACCGGTGGGCCGGGCGGCGACGAGCTCGCCCCCGCCCACCGCGCGCCCACCGGCTCCCCCGACCAGCTGGCCTACCAATACGGGCAAGTAGCCGCAGTCTGGTGGTGACGCCTAGCCATGACCGTGACGGTGCGCGAGCGAGGGAAGACAATGAGTGATTGTTGTGATTACACTACTGGCCGGGAGTCCTTTCCACGGGGAGGCTTGGGATGACCGTTGCACCGCGGCGTACGACCACGGGCAAGCAGGCAGATCCGGCGCAGAAGTTGACCATAGAGCTCGCGGCGCAGTTGCGTGATCTTCGGAGACGGACGGGTAAGAGCCTGCGTGAGCTGGAGCGGTCCACCCTGAGCAGCGACTCGTCGCTGTCGCGCTACCTGGCCGGTCGCGCGTTGCCGCCGTGGCAGGTGGTCGCTGTGCTCTGCGAGGAGGGCGGCGGCGACAGCGCGCGGCTCCACGATCTGTGGAGCCGGGCCCGGCAGGCGCGGGCGACGGCGCGGATCGGTGACCAACCTCCACCCGGTGAGCAGTCTCTACAGTCGACAGTGGTGTCGAAGGTCGGTGTCCGGCGGCTTCCGCTGCGGTGGCTTGTCGCGGTCGCCGCGGTCGCTGGCGTGGTCGGCTTGCTCGCCCGGCGGCGTCTCGCCCGCGCCTGACGTGGTGGCGGACGACAAGCGGGTGCCGCGCCGTGCGGTGTTGGCCGGCGCCGCAGCGGTCGCGGCCGGCGGCGCCGGTGTCCTCGCGGCCTCCCTCACAGCCCGTGACACACCGGCCACGGGCCTTGTCGCCCATCAGCCCGGCATTGTCACGCCGCCGCCGGACAGGGCGGTCCTGGCGGCGTACGACGTGCGGGCTACCGACCGCGCGGGCCTTGTCGCGCTTTTCCGGCGGCTGACCGATGCGGCCCGTGGCTCCGCTGCAGAGGTCATGGTCGCGGTCGGGGGGTCGCTGTTCGACGGCAGGTACGGCTTGGTGGCGGCCCGGCCGCGCCACCTCACGCGCATGCCGTCCTTTCCTGGCGACGTGCTCGACGATGCCTCCTGCCATGGCGATCTGCTCATTCAGTGTTGCGCCGCCGGCGCGCCGCAGCCGCTCACCGACCCGGACCTGGCGCCCCGGTGGCGGATCGACGGCTTCCGCGCGGAAAACACCGTGACCGCGAACGGCCGCCCATCGACGCGGAACCTGTTCGGTTTCCGGGAGGGTGCTGGCAATCCTGACCCGGGGGACGCCGCCGAGATGGAGCGGCTGGTGTGGGTGCGGCCTGGCGGCGAGGAGCCGTCGTGGACGGCCGGTGGCACCTACTTGGTGGCCCGGCTGATCCGCTTCGCCACCGCGCTGTGGGACGCCGACCCGGTCCAGCGCCAGGAGGCGATCTTCGGCCGCCGCAAGAGTGACGGCGCGCCGCTGGGCCGCGACCGCGAGGACGCTGACTTCGACTACGCCGACGATCCCGCCGGGCGGCTCGTCGCCTTGGACGCGCACATCCGCCTGGCCAACCCGCGCACCCCGCAGACCGAGGGCAGCCGGATCCTGCGTCGCGCGTACTCGTACCGCCGCGCGCTGGACGCCGCCGGCCATCCCGACGAAGGGCTTGTCTTCGTCTGCTTCCAGCAGGACCTGGAGCGCGGCTTCGCCGCGGTGCAGCGCCGCCTCGCCGGGCAGCCCCTGGACCGGTACATCCTGACCATCGGCGGTGGCTACTTCTTCGCGCTGCCCGGCGCGGAGCCCGGCGGCTACCTGGGCCGCGCACTCCTCGAGCCCTGATCGCGGGCCTATCCCAACCTCGTCCCCGGTGCGGCCTAGCGCATGGAGGGACGGCCTGGGACGGCTGAGGATGAGGCGTCCGCTCAGGCGAGTCACGGGGAGTCGCTATGAAGATGGGTCCGGCTGCCGCGGTCGTGTCGTTGCTCGCGGCCGGGTTCCTGGTGGCGCCGGAGGCGCCCGTCGCAGTCGCCGTCCCGCCACCGGCCACCGTGCCGGCGGCGGCCGCCCAGGCCCCACCCCGTGCCGCCGCCGCGCTGCCGTCCAACCCGGTCGACTACGCGTACGACGGCGCGGGACAGCTGCGCGGCGTCACCCAGCCCGCGGCCGGCGGGCAGAGCGCGCGCTACGGCTACGACGACGGCGGCAACCTGCTGTCCATACAGCGGTCCGCCTCCAGCGCGTTGACCGTGATCAGCGTGGTGCCGAGCCAGGCACCCGCTGGCGCCACCCTGACGATCTCCGGGACCGGCTTCGCCACCACCGCCTCGGCCAACACCGTGCGCTTCAACGGCACGGCGGCGACCGTCACCCAGGCCACCGCGGTGCGCCTCACCGTAACCGTCCCGGCCGGCGCGACCAGCGGCACGGTCACCGTGACCACCTCTGCGGGCACCGCGACGAGCGCACAGCCGTTCACCGTGGCGGCCGCGGTGCCCACGCCCACGGTCACCGCGCTCAGCCCGACCCGCGCGGCGGCCGGTGCCACCGTGACGGTCACCGGCACCGGCTTCGACACCAGCCCGGGCGGCAACATCGTCTCCTTCGGACGGACCCGCGCCCGCGTGACCGCGGCGACCGCGACCAGCCTGACCGTGACCGTGCCGGAGGCGGCCGGCTCGGGCAGGGTCACCGTGGCCACCGCCGGCGGGAGCGCCACCAGCGGCAGCGACTTCGTGGTCGTGCCCACGCCGTACGCGAGCACGGCGATCGCCAACACCGGCGTGCTGCCGATCGACACCGGCAGCGCGTCGATCAGCGTGCCGACCGCCGGGCAGGTGGCGCTGTGGCGGTTCCACGGCACGAAGGGCCAGCGGCTGAGCCTCGGCCTGACCGGCTCGACGTTCCCCAGCAACGACTTCCGGGTCGCGATCTTCTCACCGTACGGGGCGCCGTTCGCCCGGGACGAGTTCAACGAGCCCTGGCACTACGCGGCGTTCGCCGCCGACCCCACTCCCACCCGGTTCGCCGGCTCGATCCTGGCCTGGAACGGCGACGGTTGGGACCTGCGCATGCGCGACGGCACCGTGTACGTCTTCGGCGACGAGGCGCCGCTGCAGGAGATCCGGGACCGCTACGGCAACACGGTGACGATCACCCGAGCGCCGTCCGAGCCGGACGCCCTGGGTGTGGTGCGGGCCAAGGGACCGATCACCCAGCTCACCTCACCGAACGGCAAGTGGATCAAGTTCAGCCACGACTCCGCCGACCGGATCACCCGCGCGGAGGACAACATCGGCCGCGCGGTCTCGTACACCTACGACACCTCCGGCCGCCTCGCCACAGTGACCGACGCCAACGGCGGCCAGACGGTGTACACGTACGAGTCGGGGCGGCTCAAGACGATCCGGGACGCCCGTAACATCGTCTACCTCACCAACGTGTACGACGCGAATGGCCGCGTCCAGGAGCAGACGCTGCCGGACGGCGGTACCTACCAGTTCGACTACGTCACCGACGCCAGCGGCCGGGTCACCCGAACGGACCTGACCGACCCGCGTGGCCATGTGCGGCGGGTGACGTTCAACGCGGCCGGCTTCAGCACCAGCGACACCGCCGCCCACGGTACGCCGCTGGCGCAGACCCTTCAGACCACCCGTCACCCCACCACCAACCTGCCAACGTCCTATCTGGACGCGCTCAACCGCCGCACCGACGTCGGCTACGACGCGTACGGCAACGTCACCAGCGTCACCGAGCTGGCCGGCACCGCTGGCGCGCGCACCACGACAATCGCGTACGGCGGCCCGTTCGACCAGGTCAGCAGCGTCACCGACGCGCTCACGCACAGCACCCTCTACGCGTACCAGGCCAACGGCGCGCTGCGCACGGTCACCGACCCGATGTCCCGGGTGACCACATTGGACAGCAACGAGGGCGGGCAGATCACCAAGGTCACCGACAACGACGCCAAGGCCACCACCTTCGGGTACGTGCTGGGCGACCTGACCACGGTGACCGACCCGCTCGGGCGGGTGAGCCGATGGGCCAGAGACGGCATCGCGCGCCCGGTGCGGATCACCGACCCGCAGGGCAACGTCACCCGGGTCACCTACGACGGGTTCAGCAACGTCCGCACGGTCACCGACCCGATCGGGCGGCTGACCGACTACCAGTACGACCCGAACGGCAACCTCACCACGGTCACCGACCCGCGCCAGAATGCCACCGAGTACGGATACGACTCCTCGGACCGGCTGCACACGGTGACCGATCCGCTGGACCGGGTCACCACGTACGACTACGACGGCAACGGCAACCTCGAGACCGCCACCAGCGCCCGAGGGAAGGTCACCTCGTACGACTACGACGAACTGGACCGGCCCGAGCTCGTGCGGTACGGCGTCTCCGGGACCACCACGCAGGAGAGCCAGGTCGCCTACACGTACGACGCGGGCAACCGGGTGCGGACGGTCGTGGACTCGGCGGGCGGCACCACCACGATCACACCCGACAGCCTCGACCGGGTCACCCGAGTGGTGAGCCCGCAGGGGCAGGTCGACTACACCTACGACAATGCCGACCGACGCGCCACCATGGCGGTGTCAGGACAGCCCCAGGTGGTCTACGGGTACAACAACGCCGACCAGCTCACCAGCGTCGCCCGCGACGCCGAGACCGCCGCCATCGGCTACGACACCGTCGGCCGCCGCAGAACCCTCACACTCCCCGCCGGCGTCACCCAAACCTACGGGTACGACCCGGCCAGCCAGATCACGTCGATCACATACACCCGCGGTAGCAGCACCCTCGGCGATCTCACCTATGACTACGACGAGACGGGCAACCCGATCCGAGTCGCTGGTAGCTTCGCCCGCGGCACCATACCCGCCGCGTACGGCCCGGCCAGCTACGACAACGCGAACCAACTCGTCACCAACGGGGTCTCGGCCCACGCCTACGACCCGGACGGCAACCTCACCTCCGACGGCACCGCCACCTACACGTGGAACGCCCGCGACCAACTCACCACCTACACCAAACCCGGCCTGACCGTCTCCTACGGCTACGACGGCCTGGGCCGTCGGTCCAGCCGCGACACCGGCGGCGTCAACACCAACTACCTGCACGACGGGCTCAACGTCGCACAGGAGTACACCGGTACAACGCCGTCGGCGCGCCTGCTCACCGGCGGTATCGACGAGGTGTTCAACCGCACCACCACCGGCGGCGACCGATCACTGCTCACCGACGCACTGGGCAACACCATCGCGGGCGCAGACAGCGCGTCGATCGGCGTGGAATACACCTACGAGCCGTTCGGCGCCACCACCGTCACCGGCACCGACCTGGGCAACCCGACCCGCTTCACCGGCCGAGAGGACGACCCCAGCGGCCTCTACTACTACCGGGCCCGGTTCTACTCACCATCCGCAGGCCGGTTCATCAGCCAAGACCCCCTCGGGCTCGGCTCGGGCGACACCAACCCCTACACATATGTGTTCAACCAGCCCACCAAACTCATCGACCCGATGGGCACCAAACCCCAAGGCTCCGGCGACTGCCTGTCCAACAGCTTCACCGCCGGCACACAGGTGTTGATGGCCGATGGCAGCCGCAAACCGATCGAGCAGGTCAAGCCGGGCGACAAGGTGATGGCCACCGATCCGGAGTCGAGTGAGTCCAGTGCCCGGCCCGTCACCGCGGTCATCAAGGGCGACGGCGCGAAGACGCTAGTCGAGGTGACCGTGCGCGGCCAGGACGGTAGCGAGCGTCCACTGACCGCGACTGATGGCCATCCGTTCTGGGTCGACGACGACGGCCAGGCCGAGACCCCGGGCGGCCGGTGGATCGACGCGGTCGAGCTGCGGCGTGGGCAGTGGCTCAAGACCGCCGACGGCGACCTCGTCCAAGTGGCGGGCATACACGCCCACACCCAACACGCCGCCGTCTACAACCTCACCGTCGAGGGACTCCACACCTACCACGTGGCCGCCGGCGACACGTCGGTCCTGGTGCACAACTGCGGCGACGCGTACGAGTGGGCGAAGCCCAACGCACCCATCGACGTCCTCGAGCCCGAACACCGGTGGGACCCGAGCAAGGGAACGCCGGTCCTCGGCCGCCTGCGGGACACCGAAATAGTCGAAGGCTGGCCCGACTACACGTACCTGAAGCTGGACCGCTGGAACATTGCGCGGAACGACGCCTACATCCAGACGATCATCAACCAGCGGGGCAGTGTCCTCACGGTATCCCCCACGAAGGGTAACTACTGGAACAAGAAGCGTCAGGAGCCCACCGTGTACGCCCGGGAGATACAGCAGCTGCTCCAAGCCGGCTACCGGTGGCAGGGTGATTACCTCATGCCGCCTGTGTGACCATGGTGTCGTCTACTACGGGACGGGAGGTGGCCGGTGGGTGCGTTCGCTCGGCTGCGCGACAAGCGGTTCAACGGTTATCTCGCGTACCGCGTCCCGCATGAGCTCGACTCCATCGTGGACGCCGCAGTGTCGGCGTACCGGTCGGGATCCGAGGGCGCGCGGCGTCAGCTGACCGGTGACCTCAACGCGGATGCGGCCGCGGTCCTGAGCGTCTACGGCGAGCGCATGGCGGTCCTGGCGGTGCGCACCCGGTCGGTGGAGCCGCTTCGACGCGGACTCGTCGGGATGGGGCTCGCCGAAGGAATCCTCGACGACTACCGGGACAACCTGATCGTGCTCGCGGCGGTCAACCACAGTGCGGACACCGTCGGCATCGGGCTTACCAACCTGATCGACGACGTCGAGGCTGACCTGTCAGAGCCTGCGCTCGCGCGGTTCCGCGACTTCGCTCAGTGGCGTGACGACGAAAAGTCCCTCCACGCGATGGGCCGGCGCACCAAAGGCGAAGGCGACTCCTTCCGTTACGTCTCTGGCTAACCTAGCCTGCGTCCGTGATCGTGAAGGTGGCAGATCATCGGCGTGTGGGTTAGGCGAAGTGCCTCTTCTGCAAGGAACCTGTCGGTGTCGAATCGAACAGGGTCTCTGGCGGAAGGGGCACTTCGCACGTGCGTGGTCGAAGGATCTTCAGGTCACTGCGGACGGTACGGGTGGTGTCGCACGTCGGTGAGGTGCTGCTGCGGATGCTGGCCGATCCGGTCGGCCTGGCCGAAGAGGCCGGACTGCCCTGTGACGAGAGGTTGGCTGTAGCGGGTGTGTGAAGCGGGATCGAGCAACGGTGCCAGATGTCGTTCATTGCCGGACGTGAGAGGACGTCATCGGCGGGCGGCTGCAGTGGGGGGTGTTGTTCCGCTGCGGCACGTGCGGCGGCGGTGAGTCGGAGGCGATCGGTGAGCCGCTCGCCAGCCTCTCGGCTCGCGCCGCGGCGCTGGTGTCGCAGGGGCAGACGGGCGCCGGGGCCGAACTGGAGCTGCCGGCGCTCCGGCTGGCGGAGGTCGGTGCCGACGACCATCGCCAACGACGATGCGGGCTGACCGACGGATGCCGACGACCTCCATCCGCTGAATCGTGATCGTGGACATCCGGCGGGTGGTGCAGGCGTGCCCACCGAACCTGACACACCTGTTCTCGATACCAAGGTCGCCGCCAGCAACCTGGTTGATGCTCTATCGGCCAGCGGAATGAGACTGCCATGCACAGGCGCCGACTTCCCCCGGTACGCCAGTGCACATGGTCTTTTGTAAGCGATGTGGTCTGCGTGGCTAGTTGACCTATGTTGTCCATGCAGGACACGTCGTCGGTGACCTTCGGTTACCCCCGTATTGCTCGTCGGAGTGTCCTTGCCATCATGGGTCGGGGCGGGAACGCACGGATCATCGGTCTGTATCTACGAACTTCAGTCGTTCGCACAACGCCCGCACGTTCGTACGCGTGCCGTGCAACTGCCAGAACACGGACAGCAGGTGCTCGGCCCGCGCGCGGAGGCGTTCGGATTGGTCCGGGGTGACGGTGCGGTATCCGTGCGCCAACACCGAATTGTTGCGGATCTCGGCAAGATCCCGCAGGTTGGCGATCGCGCCGGGGCTGTTCAGCTTCGCCTTCAGCATGTACTCGTCATCGAGGGAGTACAGCAGGACGGCTGCGTGGATCAGGCTCACCCGGGACGGCAGCGCCCGGTTGTCCTGGCCACCGGTCTCCACCACCGCCCGCTGGTACGCGGCCGCCACCTCGTCGGGGTCGCCGAGGAACCCGTAGTCGGGGTTCTTGCAGGAGAAGTCGCGAAAGCTCAGCTCGAGCCGGCGCGACAGGCACCCTTCGATGGTGCGGTAGAACAGTAGCGCGGCGAAGTCGTGCCGGCCGATGTCGGCATAGTGCTTGCCGAGTACGTGGAAGCAGACGAGCAGCGCGGCGGGATCCGGCGGGTCGGTGGTCAGGGACCGGAGAAAGGTCACCTGTTCCGCGACACGCCGGCTGGTCTGCTGCGTCAGCTCGCGATGCGCCGCCTTGCGCGCCGCCTCCACCGCCTTGACGCACTCCGGCAGGCTCGCCAGGTCCAGGTCGCACCAGGCCCGATACAGGCCGCTGAGCGCGCGCATGAACCGGGCCCGGCCCGGCTCGGCGATCTGCTCACACAGCTCCTGGTATTGGGCGTAGGCGCTGCTGAACCCGCCGCCGCGAAACGTCTCGAGCGCTGCCGCCATCTCCTGCTCGCCGAAGAGCGCGGTGGGATTGTCCAGCAGCAGCGGACGTTCGTCGCCGGGCACGACGCGGCGGAACTCCTGGTCGTACTCACCGTCCAGATAGCACAGTCCGAGGTTGAGCTGCCAGGCGGCGAGCGCAGCGGCGGCACTCATCACCTTCTTGCCGCCGGTGATGTCGATGATGGCGGACGGTCGCCGCCCGTCTGACGCGGCCCACCTCGCCAGCTCGGCCTTGACCTCCCGGTACACGCCCTGCGGGTCCGTGGGCTCCACGGAACGGTGCGAGAAGTCCTGAAAGCGCAGGCGATTCGGCCCGATGACGTGGGTGGCGATGACATCGACGCTGGCATTGGCCTGCGCCGAGTAGATGACGAGCAGCCGAGCCGGCCGGATCAGCTCGTACGCCAGGATCGTGGTGAGCGGTGAGAACCCGCTCATGCTGATGAGCAGATCGACCGGGCGGTGCAGGGCCGGGTTCTGCTCCCGCACCCGGGCCACCACGTCATCGAGCATGTTGGCGAGAAAGTAGGACGTCGCCTGTTCCAGGGGTGTTCCGTCGCCCCACTGCTCGTTGCCGCGCAGGATCTGGCGGAGCGTGGTGTCGGCGTCAACAGCGACCATGCTCATCTCCGGGGTGTCGTGGATTGAAGGGCGATGCATCGGTGGCATTCCCGGGCGGTTTGCGCCCCGGCGCCGCAATGGCCGCACGCCGGACAGATGTACCCGGCCCCGGCGCCGGCCTGCCGGCAGGGGGTGGCGAGGACCTCGTTGCCGAGCCCGCTCGCGGTGGAGGAGGCGCCGGACGAGGCCGGTCGCATGTGGACGATCGGAAAGTGCGCGCCGCAGGAGGTACAGGACCGGTTGCCCCATTCGCTGGAGCAGCGGCGGCAGGCGATCCAGAACGTCCTCGCTTGCGACTGGAAATCGGTGCCGGGATTCGCTTCGCGCGTACATACCGGGCAGCGGGCGAGCCGGCGCACGGTCGCGAGTGCGGCCCGCAGCGCACCGGTGAAGGTCTGCACCGCGGCGTCTCGCTCGCGCCGTCGCGCCGACGGCAGGCGCTCGGCCCGCCAGCGCTCCACGAGTTCGTCGAGCCTCTGCGACTCCGCGGCGCTGGGCGGGCGCCGCAGCACCAGATGACCGGACCCGGCGGCAGCGGCAAGCCACGGCGAGCAGGTTGGCACCACGTCGCCGTGCAGGTCCGTCGAACAGCGTACCGGCGGCGGGTACGCCGCGGCGTCCGGCGCGAACCGCGCCCACTGGAGGGCCCGCGTGACCCGCTCCACGCTGTCGATCTCGGTCGGCACCGCGGACAGCAGGCCCACGCCGGGACGCCCGGGCAGGTCGTTGCCGACGCTGTCCGCCCGCCAGGGTGACATCGACCGCAGATCAGCCCGCTCCGCCCGGGTGCCGGGATAGACCACCACCCGGAGCGGGCCGCCGGGCCGGCGGTGCCGGTCGAGCTCGTCGACCAGCGTCCGGAGATCGGTGGCCTCGGGATCGGCGGTGAGCGGGTGTGGCAACGGGACGAAGACCACCAGCGGGTCTGCGTCCCGACGCACGGTCAGGGTGCCGTCCGGGCCGCATCGTAGGGTGAGCGTGTCGTCGTCCAGGCCGGCGTAGTGGACGTCTGGTCCACCGGGGACCGGCACGTGCGGCGTCACGGCGCGGTACCCGAGCGTTTCCAGCGAGCGCGCCACGAGCAACGTGACGAACTCGCCATAGTTGTCGCAGAGCCGGCGCGGTGACACCGCGTCGCCCAGTCCCGCCTCGCGGTTGACCCGCGCCCACGCCCGCCAGATCTGGCCCACCCGCCGGTAGTCCTCGTGGAACGTGAGCAGGTTGGTCGGGCGTAGCTCGGCGGGGAGCTCGACCTGCCGGCGCACCCGCCGGTCCCGGTACAGCCGGGAGGCGTGGAGTCGCTCGACCCGCCGGCGGCGCTCCCGGTTCTGGGCGAGCCGGTCAGCCACGTCCGCGCTCAGCGCGTTGTAGTCGACCAACTCTCCGAGCAGCGTCGACAGGCGGTGGCCGGCGCGCCATGGGCGGCCCTGGAGTTGGCGGCCAAGATCCTCCAGGCCCTTCAGGGAGTCGCTGGCCCCCTCCAGCTTCGCCTGCCGCCATTCCAGGAACTCGACGAGATGGTCGACGAGCTGGAGGGCTGCCCGGTTCTCGTAGAGGTCCGTGTCGGGCTCGTTGTGGACGGCCCGCAGCCGCTTGGGAAACACGCCGCCGATCGTGCGCTTCTGCCAGTCCTCGGTGTGCTCGGCGAGAAAGTCGATCGCGTCCGGCGCCATCCGCCGCGTCCGGGACAGCGGAAGGACCACCGCTTCCCGGCGCAGCCGCGCCTCGGGCCGCTGGCAGACCGCCTCCAGATGGCCGAGGTGCGCGTCGATCTCCCGCTCGAGCACCGCGACCGGATCGTCGTCGCGGGCGCCGCGCAGTTGGGCGAGCACGTCGGTGGCAAGCGGTGGCACGGCGGCCCAGCGCTCGTACGGACGCTCGTGCGGCGCATCCGGCGACGGCGCTCGCGCGACCGCGTCGGCGAGCGCGGCGCAGACAGCGGCGACGTGCGACGCGAGCTTCGGCCCGGGCAACGCTCCCCGCGGGAAGCTCCCGGTGCGGGCGCTGCCCGACGCGGTGGCCGACCAGCGCGCGGAGGCGGTCGGCACGATCGGCGAGTACGCGGGTGCGTCGCGGCCGTTTACCGAGCCGGGTACCGCCAGTGCGTACCGACCGAGCAGCGGGCGTGCCGGTAGCCGGCCGACCAGCTCCCCGGTGATCCGGTCCCAGAATCCGTTGGGCATCCGCGCTGTCAGCTCTTTTCTTCGATGAGCCGGTCTAGGAGCGCCTTGGTCGCGTCGGGCGAGGTGACGACGCGACCCTCCTTGCCCAGCTGCGGCCACCTCTCTTCGATCAGCTTCTCCAGGTCCTGTAGCTTCTCGGCGCGCAGGTTGTACCGGCCCTGGAGCCGGCGAAGGACGCGGGTGGCGAGGATGTGGTCGGTGGCCTCGCCGATGTCGCCGCCGGCAGCCACGACGACCGGGGCGAAGTCGCGGATCTGCTGCTCCAGCCGTGGACCCCAGCCGATCCCGAAGTCGTCCGCGAGCCGGCTGGCGAGTTCGGTCCGCAGAAACCGCACGACCGCGTCCTGGGTGGCTCGATGGTCCTTCCACGCCTTGCCGAAGCTACTCATCAGCGCTTTGTGCGAAACCGGCTGCCGAGCCTCGACCTTGCGCTCGGCAAGCTCCGGCGGCGTCGTCGGCAGCTCGATCACGTTCGCGCGGTCGTAGGTCTTGTCCGCGAACTGCACCGTCGTCTCGTCCTGGTTGGAGGTGCCGAAGAACCAGACGTTCTTCGGCACCTCCAGGTGCACACCCTTGTCGATGACGAGCAGCTCCGCCTTCGGCTGGATCGCATGGGTACTGAGCTGTAGGCGCAGCGGCGCACCCACATTCTCCAGGCCGGAGAGGATGTCGGCGAAGTACTGCTCCGGGTGGGCCAGGTTCATCTCGTCGAGGATCAGGAAGAACGGCCGGTTTCTGTGCGCCGCGCAGGCGGCCTGGTAGATCGCCTTGGTGAACGCCGTCTCGTAGTACCGCCGCTCGAACGCGTTCAGGTGACCGACCAAATCTTGCCGGTCGCGCCAGCCGGCCTGTACCTCGATGACCTCGTAGGCGGCCCCGATCGATGCCGCGAACGCCTTCGGAAAAGTGGTCTTGCCGATACCGCTGATGCCCTGGAGCAGATGCAGGCGGCTCATAGCTAGCCCGCCGAGCAGGCAACGGATGTCCCGGTCGCGATACGCCAGTTTCGTGTTGCCGCGGCGGTGCGTCCGGTCGGCGAGGATCCGCTGCTGGATGTACTCCACCAGCTTCGCCAGGTCCGGCGGCGTGTCGTCGACCGGCAACTCCGTCTGGAGCTCGGCGTTGGCGTCCAGCTCGTCCAGGCCGGGAAAGGGCCTCGTGGCGTGCGCGTTGCTCAGCAGGTCGTCCAGCTCGGCCCGCTTGTCGCTGAGCATCTGCTGATGGACGTTAACTGAATGTTGGAGGGCGTCGCGGTGTTCCCGCAGCTCCTCGAGCTCCGCGTTGGCGGTCACGTACGAGTTGTTCTCGCTGCGCAGCTTCGCGATCGCGAACTCCAGCCGGCCGCGGACCACCTGGCACTGCTCGTGGTCGCGCAGCGTCTGCTCGAGCAGCTCCCGGTCTGCCGTGCCGGGCATGCTGGCGATCCGCTGGCGCAGCTGCTCGTTTTCGGCGGTGAGGTGGATGACGCGCTGATGAAGGGCTTCGGGTGCGGCGTAGCCGGTGTTTCGTAGCGCCTCGTCGCGTTCGAAGATGCGCTGCTCCAGCTCGCGGGCGCGCTGTAGCACGACCTCGTACTCCTGCTGTAGCCGCTCCCGGTCGAGCTCGAGCCGCTTCAGGGTGGCGGCCACCGTCAGCTGCGCCTTCTCTCGCTCGTACGCGCGGTCGTCGTCCAGGTTCTCCGCGCCCGCTCGCACCTGCCGTTCCAGCTCCTTGAGCTCCGTGACCCGCGCCTCCACCTGCGCGCGCCGCTCCGCCAGCTCGGCCTCGGCCTCGGCTCGCATCCGGTCGATCTCGGCGACCCGCCGGCGGCGTTGCTCGTCCAGCTCCTGCCGGTGGCCGTCGAGGTCGGCGTACAGCTGTTTGCGCTGGGCCTCCAGCTCACCCAACATGTGACCGCGCTGTTCGCGCAGCCGGCGCAGGTGCTCCCGCTCCTGTTCCAGAAAGCCCGCCTCGGCGTCCAGGCGACCCTGCTCCACTTCGGACGCTTGGTCGTTCAGGGCTCTTTCCCGCCGGTCAAGGCGTGCCCGCTCGGCGGCCAGCTCCCGTTCGGCGTCCTCGCGCCGGGTTCGCGCCTCGTCGAGGGCAGCCCGTTCGGTCGCGAGATCGTGCAGGGCTGCCTTCGCCCGCGCGTCCGCTTCGGCGACACGCTCCCGCTCGTCGCCCAATGCCCGACGTTCGTCGTCCAGAGCGGCGCTCTCGCCGTCGAGCCTGGCCCGTGCCTTCCGGTACAGCTCGGCCTGCCTTCTGGCCTCGAGCCACGCCTCCTGCGCGGCGCTCAGCGGTACGTCATCCGGCACCTCCGGTGGCGGACCCGCCACGACGCCCTCCCTCTCCGCGATCTTCAGGGCGTCCCGGCCAGCCCGCTTGATCTCCCGCTTCAGGGTCTCCGCCTGGTTCGACTTCTGCTGGCCGCGGGGGTTTCGGGTGACCATCAGACTCCTTCGCTGGTCGTCGGGTAGAGAAGCAGGTGCGAGACGGTCCAGTACGTCGCGTCGACCACCTCGTCCGCCTCTTCGGCTGTCGGCTCGCGGTCCTGCTTGTGGGCTCCGTCGTTTCGTAGGTAGGTCGCGCGGTCGAGCCGGTCGCACAGGTCGGGACGGCGCCGCAGGGCGCCCCGCAACGGATGGCCGGCGTGCTCCAGACAGGCCAGGAGCGCGGCCACCACGACCGGGCGAAACGAGGGCAGGTGCCCGTCGCCGGCCCGGGCCACCTGGTCGTGGGCCAGCCGGCGCATGCCGCCGGGCACCGCGCCGATGCCCAAGAGGTCGCGGGCCCGATTGAGCCCGTCCTCCAGAGTGGACGGTCCGAGGTCGTCGTGGCGCAGCGTGGTGAGGACGGAAGGGCTGATCGGGTACCGCGTGCAGAGCCCGGCGAAGACGTGCTCGAGCACCTTCCCGGCGTCGTTCACCGCGGTCTGCCGGCGCCGACCGCCGACGGCGCCCAGCAGCCGTGCCTCCGCGAGGCTGGCTTCGACCTCGACCAGGAGTTTGAAGATCTGTCCGTGGACCCGCTGGTGGACGCTCGCGCCCAGCCGGTGCTCGACCACTACGGCTGCCTCGGCGCGTTGACGCATGTACTCTGCCTGCCGCGCGGCGGCGTCGCCGGTCGAGAGCTGGCCCTCGATGCCGCTGACGAGGGCGGCCAACCCGGCGTCCTCCGGCACGCGCAGGCGTAGCGACTCCTTCAGGAACGGGTCCGGCCAGCCCGAGAACGGGTCGAGGACCTCCCAGTCGGCGCTGGTCATCGCGTCCTCAGGTAGATAGACGTACGTTGTCAGCAGCACCGGATCGGGCTGCTCCGCGACGAACGAGACCCGGGAGATCTGTGCCGGTGACACCGTCGCGGGCTCGTCCGGCGCGGCGCCCGTACCGGAGGGGGCGGGCTTGCCGGCGTCGGCCCCGGACCGGGCCGCGACGACGATCTCCTCCGGGCGGGGCCGCCGCGGCCGGACGATGCCGCGTGTGCGCGTGACGACCGGGCGGACGGTGGGGGAGTCACGGCGGATGTCCAGCCGTAGGCGAGGACCGCCACCCGTTCCGTAGTCGACGTGCGCATAGTCGAGCGTCTCGGCGGCCGCGCGCCAGAGCCGCTGGAGGGACGGCGGGCCGAACGGTTGCTGGAACACGTGCACCAGTCGCAGCGTCGACGCGTCCCACGCCTCGCCGGCCAGCGCGGCCGTACCCTGTCTGGTCAGGTTGCCCTTGGCGTCGATCAGTCGCTGCTGCTGGAGGAGGCCCATGATCTGCCGGCAGAGGTCGGGGTGCAGCATGGTTCGGGCGGCCAGCTCGCGCGACCGGGTGACGCCGGCCTGGCAGAGCCGGGCGATGACGCTCATGAAGGGATCGAGGCGCCGGTCGGTCGAGGTCGGGGCGAGCACCCGCCAGCACCACGCCGGCCACAGCAGCCACTGCCCGCCATCCGGTGGGTTGCGGATGCCGACCGGGTCGAGGATCGGCGCGTCAGACGGGAAGGACACGGCCGTACCGCCTGTCGTCGCAGAGGGTTCGGAACATGACCAGGCCGCCGACGTCGTCGTTCGCGCCGTCGAACATGGCCCCGTCGCCCACGGCGATCAACAGCCGCTTCTGGCGGCTCATCGCCACGCACAACCGGTTGGTGAGCATCAGGTGGCCGTACTTCTGGCGATTGGCGAGCGGCCGGCCACCCGCCAGGCTGTTGCTTCGGGTCACGGACAGCAGCACGATGTCGAACTCCCGTCCCTGGAAGGCGTCGACAGTGCCGATGTGGAGCCGGTCGGCGAGTTCGCCGGTGGCCTGGTACCGGCCTTCGACGCGGCTGGCCAGCCCGACCGCCTCGAGAGAGGTCCAGATGGCCTGTACCTGCGCCCGATAGAACGCGATCACGCCGAAGTTGTGGGCGGCGGGCGCCTCCCTGCTCAGCCGGACCAGCTCCTGGGCGATCCAGTCCGCCTCTGCCGGACGGGACTTGCTGCGCCCACCCACCTCTGGGCCGTGCCGCCGCAGGCTCAGGTCGGCCCACACCGCCACCGCCTCGCCGTACCGCTGGATGCCGTGGTGCAGCGCGTCCGTGTTCGGGCCTGAGCCCAGCTCGGTGTCCTCGGCGTAGAACGCCCGGCTGACGAACGTGCCGAGCACCCTGTGCATACGAAACTGGGTGTCGAGCGTGATCTCTCGCTCGACCTGACCGTTCTTGGTCTTCGCCGTCCGCAGGTACTGGAAGAGCCGCTCGAACATGCTCTGCTTGAGCGCGGCGAGCATCTCGTCGTGTGCCGACGACTCGAGTTCCCGTTCGATGTCCGGCTCGAGCATGTGCGGAAGCTGGCGGTGGTCGCCGACCAGGATGACGCGGCGCGCCGCTAGGCACAGCGGGATCATGAGGTCGAGCGGGTTGGCGCGGGCGGCCTCGTCGACGATGACGGTGTCGAACACGATGTGGTTGCCGGAGACCTGCTCGGCCATCGCCCGTGAGCTCGACTGCTGGCACGTCGCGGCGATGACCGCGGTGAACCGCGTGATCGCTTCGCCGACGGCTTCGGGGTCGTTCTCCAGCTCGGCCAGGTACTGCTCGAGTGCGGCGGCCACGCCGTCCGGTGAGACGGCGAGGCGTTCCCGCAGGCTGCGCACGACCGCACCGAACAGGTCCAGCACCTCCTCGTCGGCCGTGACACCCAGCGGCGCTTTTGCCGGCGCGAGGAGGTCGAGCAGCCGGTCTCGCAGTCGCGCGAGGCGATCCAGGAATGGTGGCGGGCCGGCTCCGTCGAAGCCAGCCGCTTCGGCCAGCAACGCCAGGTCTTCCTCGGCGATGCCGGCCCGCTTTCGCAGGCGCAGGTGGGCCTTGCGGGCGATATGCGGGCCGTCGTCGGCGAACGCGACGGGATCGAAGCGGATCGCGGCGATCGCCCGGCGCAGCGGCTCCAGCTCGTCCGGTGCCACCTCCGGCCGTCCAGCGGCGGTCAGGTCGGTTCTGACGTTGGCCAGACGGGCCCGGAGGGCGACCGGAAGGTACTCACCCGCCAGGCTCTCGACCTCGCGGACTAGGTCTGCGGTGCGCTCGGGTGGCGGCGGCTGGCGGCCGTAGCCGACCGCCAATGCCTCCACCGCGCGGGTCGCCCGCAGGAGATGTCCGCTCGGTGGCAGGCTCTCGCGCAGAGCGTTGGCCTTCCGCTCGCACCACTCGCGCACCCATTCGCTGGTATCCCTGCCGTCGCGCGAACCGATCTTCACCGCGGGCAGGCCGAGCACCTCAGTCCGGCGTACCACCTCCTCGACGGCGTCGTGCTGGAAGCTGCTGACCAGTACGCTGTGCCCCACCGTGCCCTGCTCCTTGCCGAGCTGCACCAGGCAATCCTGGATGGCGGTGATGACGCTCGTCTTCCCGGTGCCGGGCGGGCCTTGTATGAGCGCGATGTCCGGCGTGTTGAGCGCGATCCGGACGGCCGCCTCCTGCTTCTTCGTAAAGCCGCGGTACGGCGCGAAGGCGGCCAGCTCCTGCGGCTGGATCGTCCTGGTTGGTACGTCCGCACCGCGCACCGGCGTGCCTTCGAGGAGCAGTCCGAGCTGTGGCATCGGCGTGCTCAGAGTCTCGATCAGACGCCGCGCCTTGAGCTGCCGCCCGAGCCGGACCCGGTCACCCACGAGGCTGAGGTAGACGTCGCCGGTCGGCGGCGGCGGGGTGAACTTACGGTCCCTCGGCACACGCAGCGAAACAGTGCACGCGCTCGCGTTGACGGCCGCGACCGACCCACTGAAGGCCGCGTCATCGCCCTGATCATCGATCTTCAACCGGCCGTCCTTGAGACCGTCGGGCGCGTTCTCGGAAGCCTCCAGATCGGTGTGGTCATCGCTGAGGCGGGACAGGAACGCATGGCCCTTCTCGGGCTCGAGGTGAAGCCGGAAGGTCCGGGAGTCCAGCCGGTCCACCCGGAAGTAGGGGGCGAAGCCGAGGGACAGCGCCCGGTCGACGATCTGGATCCGCTCGCGCTCGCTGTACTCGTCCCAGTGGTTGAGGTACTGCTCGCCCGAGCCCATCAGATCCCGGAACTCGTCCCGGTGGACCTCGCGGACCTGCGCGGCACGCGTCACGTCCCGGAACGCGATCCTCGCGTGCACAAGGGTCAGGGCGACCGGCCTGCTCCGCCGCCCGGACACGCGAACGACGTTCCTCAGCAGCGGCCGGCCGTCCTTATGCGTGATGTTGGCGACCACGGTCTGCCCGTGTAGCTGGAAGCCACGTTCGGAGTCCACTTGGGACGGTCCGGCGGAGGCGAGCAGCCGAGGTTGGCGGTGCGGGTCGGCGGGTACCGCGATCAGGAACTGGTCGGAGAGCCACTCCCCGACCTGGTCCAGGGTGCGCCGACTGGGCAGGAACCGAAGGGCGGATCGCAGGCCGTCGTCGTCGATGCCGACGACGACCTCCCGGTCCCACCGCGCCGTGTGCGCGAATCGGTGAACCTGGACCACAATCGTGCCGTCCTGCCCGACCTTGCTTACCCACGTGATGCGGGGGAGATCGGTGTCGACGACGGTGTCGAGTAGATCCTGATCCCCGGGTTCGGCTCCGTCCACCCGCCAGGCGTCGGTGCCCGCGCGCAGCAGGACGCCACCGTCGGCTCGGGAGGCACGCAGGCTGACCTCGTCGCCGATCTTGATCTGACGGCTGGAGACGTTACCGCCGAGGAGCCTCAGCGTGATTGTCTCCGCCTTGCCGTACGGAATATTGTTGATCTTCATTGTGGCCCTCCCGCTTCCACCGCGAAACACAACCACCGGTCGGGGCGGCCCGGTCGGACGACGCGCACGCTCCACATTGCCCGGTCGCTCGTC
The DNA here is from genome assembly GCF_042433955.1 of Phytohabitans kaempferiae. Taxonomy (NCBI): domain Bacteria; kingdom Bacillati; phylum Actinomycetota; class Actinomycetes; order Micromonosporales; family Micromonosporaceae; genus Phytohabitans; species Phytohabitans kaempferiae. Next base: position 33,716 of record NZ_JBHLUH010000002.1, read on the forward strand.
GCCCGCAGGCTCGCGACCTTGTCCCGCTCCAGCACGCGCGCCTCGCTGCCGTCCGGCGCCACGAGGTCGACCACCCGCTCGGTGTGGTTGACGATCTTCAGCCGGTCACCCTCCCACCGGAGTTGGAACATCAGTCCGGCCGGGTCGGCGACCGCACCGAGTACCGCACCGCGGGTCAGGTAGAGCTCCTCGCCCGCGACCGAGACGAGATGGCCGCGCTCGCTGTGGGTGCCCCGACCAGGTTCATCGGCGGGGTCGCCGGCCACGTCTACAACGACCCACACCCGCAGCACCGCCGGGCGGGGGGCGTCATCGCACCAGGGGCACCGGTACACAGCCAGGTCGAAGTAGTAGGACATGTGGCAGGCGGGGCACGACACCGTCGCACCGGCGGCGGCCCGCAGCAGGTCGGCCCAACGGCCGACACCAGGGCGGCGGTCACGACGACGTGGCCCATCCACGAATGTGGACCGGAACGCGGAACTCAGTGCCGGCCCGATGACGAGGTCGCGTGGCTGGATTCCGCGGGTAGACCGGTTGGACGAGTCGTCCGGGTGATCGACGAAGGGCTGACCGCCGTCGTACGCCTCCGCCTCGGCCTCCTCGTCCTCGGCGCCGTACAGCTCGTCGCCGATGAATGGATGGTCCTGGGTGAGCAGCTCGTATGCGATCACCGCGAAGGCGAACGCGTCGCTGAGGCTATCCGCCCGCCGCGAGGCAACCGGCCGAAGCTCGGGTGCGCGGTACCTCGGGGTACAGACCGGCCGGCCCGGCGCGCTGGCGTAGGCCACGTTGTCGGTATCGATGAGCCACACCTGGTCGCGGTCGACACGCTCAGAGATGAAGATGTTGTTAGGCGACGGGTCCTGGTAGACCAGGCCGCTCGTGTGCATGGCGGCGAGCACATCAGCGACCCGGGCCAGCAGCCGTAACCGTCGCCGGAGGCCGCCGGTGTCGCGGTAGTGCTCGATCGCACGGGCGCCCGAGGGCACCCTGTTGAGCTGGCTCAGCGGCACCATGCCGTTGAGCAGCTCCATCACGTACCCGGTCAACGGCGGCGCGAGCGTGTCGATCGGGCGGGCGACCGGCAGCCCGTCCAGCGGCAGCCGACTGACCACACGCAGCCGCTGCGCCCAGTCGGCGCTCTGGTCCGCAGTAGTCTCCCGAAGCACCTTCACGGCGTGCCGGCCGCCGGCCACCTCGTACACCGATCCCTGGCCGCCGCGGCCGAGCTCGCGGACCAGCTCCAGGGTCGCGCGGCTCGCCGTGCGTACCCGGCACGGCAATGTCAGGAGCACGCGTCGTCACTCCGTTCCGCCCAGTGCAGGGCCAGTGTCTTGTCGTCGAAGTGCCCCGGTGTCGGCCAGGCCCTCAGCTCCGCGCAGAGCCGCCGGTGCCGCTCGGCCGGGGGCAGCGGCACGAACTGCCGAGCCAGCTCGGTGACGAACCCGGCGACCTGGTCGGGACGCAGGTCGTCGGCGACGCCGTCCGTGGCCATGAAGACCCGGAACCCGGCCGGCGGCGAGAGCAGCCAACGGCTGTGCCACGTCGGCGGTCGGCCGGAGCCGAGTGCGTCGGTCTCGTTACCGAAGCCGGGTCGCTGCTGCACCAGGGGCTCGGCCGTCGCGCCTGTCTCGACCGCGATCAGCCCGTCACCCACCTGGCCAAGCAGGACGCCGCCGGATGTGTGGACCAGCGAGAGCAGTACCGTTGTGCCGCACTCGGCCGGCTCCAGGGGCTCGACCTCCTTCCGCCAGTGCTCCTCGATGCGGCCAAAAAGGTCCGCGGGGTCAGGGACGCCGGTCACCGCCAACTCGCGGACCGCCCGATGGGCGGCCCGGCAGGCCGCGACGGCGCCGAGGCCGCCGTGCGGACGCGAGCCGAGCCCGTCGGCGACCACGACCAGCGAGCCGAACCGGCCGGCGGTACCGCGCCAGGCATCCTGCTTCGGCAAGCGGCGGTGTCGGTGCCCCGGGCCGCGCACCGAGGCCCCGAACCAGGTCGGGGCGATCGCACGCGTCCCCACGTCAGTCGATGACGACGTCGGCGGAGCGGCCGGCCAGCGGCGGTGGCCGATAGTCCACCTCGCCGCCGGTTGCCTGCTGGCTGACGCTCATCGTCAGCCAGTCGAAGAACTCCACGATGCGGTGTACCTTCTCGGCCCGGAACACGCCTTCCTCGCCGGCGCTCGCGAACCGTTCGAGCACCAGCGTCGCCTCCTCGTCGACGTCGTTGCCGATCGCCACGGCGAACCTCGTCGCCTTGCCGGCGCGGGGAGCCGCCAGCAGGCGGTCGAGCGGCGCCTCCCAGTCGTCGTTCGGCCGGCCGTCGGACGCGAGGACCAGCACCGGCCGGGCCGAACGGCTGGGCACCTGGTCCCGGTCCTCGAGCAGGTCGGTGGCGATCCCCAAGGCCTGGCCCAGCGGCGTCGGACCTTCGGCCGGCATGTCGTGCCAGACGAAATCACACGCCGGTGTCGGCGGATGGTGCAGGCGTGCCGTGCCGCCGAACGTGATCACGCCGACCGTTATCTCGTAGGTCGGCTCTTTGAGGTCGGCGAACGACCGGACCATCTCGCTGACGCAGCGGTTGAGCGTCTCGATCTTGGATTCGTGGCGCATGCTTCCGCTCACGTCGGCAAGCAGGAGCACCGGGAGCTGTCGAGGGGTGGTGGTGACGAAGTCCTTGAGGGGCATCAGATTCCTTAGGTGTCTAAGCCGGGGTGCGCTGTCATCGGTCGGGGCGGACGAACCGCAACCGCTTGTAAAGGCTGTCGACGCCGTCGCCGTCGCCGTGCAGGTCCCAATACGCGCGCAGGAGGTCCGTCGCCTGTTTGTGCAACGCGCTCGCCTGCTCGCCGGAGACCGCCTCGAAGCCGTGGGCAAGCACCGACTTGTTGCGCTTTCTGGCCAGCTCCTGCAACCGCGTCAAGCCCTGGACATCGGCGAGGGCGCAACGGGCCACCATCTCGTCGCCCTCGGCCGCCAGCAGGACCGCTGATGTCATCAGCGCCAGCCGGTTGGGTGTCGGCGTGCCGCCGCGCCGGCCTAGACGTCGGGTGAGTGCCGCGTACCGCTGCCGGGCGCCGGCCGGGTCGTCGAGGAACGCCCAGTCGAAGCGGTCCGGGTTGAGCCGTGGGTAGCGCTGGGTTAGGCGTGCGGTCAGGCAGCCCTCGATAGTGCGGTAGAAGAGCAGCGTCGCGAAGTCGTGCCGATCGAGCTCCTGATAGTGCAGTCCCAGTACGTAGAAGCAAAGCAGTTTCGCGTTACGGTCGCCGTCGATCAGTCGCTGGACGAAATCCAGCTGCCCGGTCAGCACCGCCAGATGAGTCGTGGTCAGATCGCGGCGGGCGTGGCCGAGGGCACCGCGCACGGCTATTGCCGCCGCGGGCAGTGCGCGAAGATCTAGGTCGCACCACGCACGGTACATTTCGCTCAACGCCCGCATGAACCGCGCCCGCCCAGGTACCTCGATGCTGTCGCATATCTCGTCGTATCGACGGCGAGCCGCTTCGAACGAACCGGCGCGGAAAAGCTCCAAAGCCCGGGCCAACTCCTGCTCGCCGAACAACGTATTTGGATCGTTAAGAACGATCATCCGATCGCTGCCGGGAGTCGTCTGTCGCGTGTCGGGATCGTACTCGCCTTCCACATAGCTCAGATCCAGCTTGAGCTGCCATGCCGCCATCGCGGCGGCCGCGCTCATCACCTTTCGCCCGCCCGTTATATCGATGATCGCGTATGGCCTGCCTCCCGTCATCGAGTCGAGCCGGTCGAGCTCCAGCTTGACGATGCGGTAGATCTCGATCGGGTCGATCGGGTCGATAGAGTAGTGTTCGACGTCCTGTGGCCGCAAGGGTCCAATAGGCTTAGTCACCCAGTTGTAGATCGCGTCGATACTACTTCGTGCATCCCTGGACACGATCAGGATCATTCGTTGTGGACGGAGAAGCTGGTGCGCCAAGATCGTTGGCTGCGGCGTGAATCCACATAGGCTGATAAGCAGGTGAACCGGCGCCCGGGGTGGGTCGCTCACTAAACGCGCTCGTTCTGTTACCGGCACGAGTAGCTGATCAAGATAGAAACGCGTCGCCTGGTCTGCCGCACTGCCGGCTCCGTACGTCTCCGTTCCTAGATGTATGCGGCGGTACCTGGCGATGTTCTCGACGAATGAGTCACTGGAACCAAGATCCACGAACGCAACTCCCACAGGACTTGCCGCCGGTCACAGCGCAAGAGATTTACGCTACCCGGTCGAGTTGACACGCGGTAGTCCCAGACCTGAATATCAGCCAGAAAGCGTTACCTTCGGGTTTGCCAGGACCGAGGTTGGAACGCGAGACGGTGGCGGTCGGCTTCGCCCTGCCGGGAGTAGGGCGACTGTCCGGGCCGCAGTTGCCGTCAGGTTGGCCGCGTCTGGGGCGGTGCACAATCCGAGGCCGGCACGTGGCGACACCTTCGGGACTCGTGGTGGACCGGCTGCTGTCTGGTAGGTGGTGGAGCGAATCAGGTGCGGGTGGATTGAATCGCGCCCGGGATTCGCCGACGCCTGTGCCAGTGACCGTGAGGTGTCACGACGCGCGGTGTTGGCGGGTGACAGTCTGGGCGAGTTTGCGGTGGGCGCCGGCAAGGCTGCGGGTTTGTGTGATCCCGGCGATGGGGTTGCTGCTGTTGGGTTTGACGAGGTCGCCGCGGCGTACCCAGACGTCGTTGGGTCGGATCAGGGGGACGTTTGACGATTTTGGAGGCGCCGCTGGCTCGCGAGGACTGCTGGAGACGCCAAGCGTGTCCGCAACTAGCGGTTCAAGTCGTCTTGATCAGCGTCGGCGACTGACGCTGGGTGCCTCGGAATGGGCCGGTTCCGGGATTTACCAAGGCAGTGCGTGTCGACCTGCGCCGTCCCGCTCAGGAAAGCGGCGTAGGCTCGGTCGATTCCCTCCGAGCTGGCACCGATGCCCGCTAGAGGAGTGGCAGAGATGTCGATCACCTGCCACCGCGAGGTCGTCCAGTTTTTCATGAGGTGCACGCTAGCGAGACCATAGTTCATCGCTTTGGCCGCAGCGACGGCGATGTCGACAAGCGGTTCCGGCACTTGACCGACATGCAGTGGACGCGATCTGTCCCATCGGGGGCGGCCCAGCAGGTCACTCGGATCGACTTCGGCGAGTTCCTGGGCGGCCCCGACCTGGTCGCCGAAGACGAGAAGCCGACGCTGTTCACCGGCCGGCACGAGCTCTTGTGCCAGCAACCGCACCCGTTTGTCCGCGGCTTTTCGGACGGCGTCGTTGAAGGTGCTCCGGTCGCCGATCACCGTCCTCGACCGGCCCTTGCCGCCGGAAACCGACTTGAGGACGAAGGGGAGATCGAACAGCTCACACAGTTCGGGAAACGCTGCCATCAGATGGTCTTGGGGGAGGTAGACCGTGGCGGGTACCGGAACCCCACGGTTCGCCATCCGTACGTATTTGTACAACTTCGTGGGCGCGTCCAGGCCGCAGACATTGACCGCGTGGACCCCTTGGACATGTAGATAGTCCGCGACGGCGTTCAGCAGGGCTGCGGCACCGCGCGGGTGGGACAGCATCTGAACGGATGCGAACCCACTCAGGTCCCGCCCGCCGACCGCCTCGGTCATGCGGACGGTGCCGTTGCGCAGGCGGACGGTGATGTCCTCGATGCTACGGAACGCCACGCGCTTGCCCAGTCGGCGCATCTGCTCCTGGAAGTTTGCGCTCGTGCCGAGCTCTCCGCTTTCCAGGAGCAGCACCGCTTCAGCGCGAGGGCGCCCATCCACTATTGACCACCCTTTTGCTGGTACTGGCCGACCATCGTGGCGGCGCGCTGCTCGAGTTCGTCGGCGCCGACCACCTCGTCGGCGGCGATTCCCAGCGCCTGACGCAGCGACTGATCGACGTCGTCAAGCAATGCGTCGATGTCGTTGACCAGTTCTCCTGCCTGCTCCGACACTTCCTGCGCTGCCGCGGCTCCGTCCCCTGATGTCGGCGCTTCTGGCTCCACCTCGTGGCTTTCACGTTCCGTCCGGTCGCGGTGCTCCTGCTCGCGTGACACCAAACCTCCCGTAGCTCCGTTCGGTGTTCGTACGACGACAGCCAGCCGAGACTGGTTCACCGCCACCTGTCGACGGCCGTTCCTGCCGGCCTCGGCGACTACACCAAGGTCGGCACCGACCTGGCCTTCCAGCCTGAGGTTGTGATCGGGGTCACCTCCGCGCCACCGATCGGTCACCACCGCGATCCGGTCTCGGACGCTCAGGTGGACTGGTGGGTACGCACCTACCGGGACCGGCAGCAGGCCATGCACGACCGGGTGACCAGCGTCCGAGCGGTACTGGGCCAGTCGGTGCTGCGCCGGCCGGTCGACGGCCCCACCGGCACCCTGCCGGCCCAGCGCGAGCACCTGACCAAACTGCACGGTGACGGCAGCGGTGGTGTGCAGGTGCGGGTGCTGCCGGCCCAGGCCGGTTACGTGCCGTGGATGGACGGCTGGTTCACCATCTTCGAACTGCCCGAGCCCTATCCGCGACCGGTGGCCTGCACCGACCACCACCGTGTGGCCATCCACGAAGGCCCCGCGGCTGAGCAGTACGCGGGCGTGTTCGACCAGCTCTGGACCGCAGCGCTGGGGCCGAGCGAGTCGGTCGCGTTGATCGGACGCCTGACCAACGACCTATCCATCTATTCGACCAACCAGTAAGGGAGAGGGGCACTGCCGTGCCGACGAAACGGGAACAGTTCGTGCAGACCATCCGCGCCCAGTACCTGGGCGAGCAGATGCGTAGCCTGCGGGAGGATCGTGGGCTGACGTTGAAGTACATCGCCTCCTACCTGGGTGTCGAGTTCTCCAGTAGGGTGGGCCACGCGGCGAGGTTCCTGTGGTTGGCAGGTCCTTTTCCGCGTGGCCTCCCTCCGAACCGGACGTGATAGTTTCCTGATCATCCGGCTCTCCAGTGACTATGGCGTGAGTGTCGCGGTTGGTCCTTTGTGGATGTGGTCGTGGCAGGGTTGACATACG
>NZ_JBHLUH010000003.1:0-136480 GCF_042433955.1 Phytohabitans kaempferiae
GATCGCCGGGGAACGCGACCCGAAGACCCTCGCTCAACTGGCCCGCACACGCATGCGTACCAAACTGCCCCAACTGCAAGAGGCTTTCGTCGGCCGCTTCAGCGAGCACCACGCGTTCCTGCTGGCCCGGATGCTCGCCCAGATCGACGCCATCAACGCCGATATCACCACGGTCGAGCAGCGCATCGCGGAGCTGGTCGCCCCTTTCGCCGCGGCGGTGACCCGCCTGGATGAAATCCCCGGCGTCGCTACCACCGCCGCCCACGCCATCCTCGCCGAGATCGGGGTGGACATGACCCGATTCCCCACCCCCGGCCACCTGGCCTCCTGGGTCAAGTTCGCCCCCGGCGTCAAACAATCCGCTGGCAAGAACAAAGGCAACGGCGCCACCGGGCACGGCAACCCATACCTGGCCCGCACCCTGGGCGAAGCCGCCGTCGGCGCGTCAAAAACCAGCACCTTCCTCGGCGAGCGCTACCGCCGCATCGCCAGACGCCGGGGCAAAAAGAAAGCCGTCGTCGCCATCGGCCGATCCATCCTGACCATCATCTGGCACCTACTCAACGACGAGCAAGCCAGGTTCATCGACCTCGGACCCGACCACCACGACACCCGTACCGGCACCCAACACGCCATCCGCAACCACATCCGCAGCCTAAACGCCCTCGGCTACCAGGTCACCCTCCAACCCGCCACATAACCACACCAGCAACCCTCGACCCGGCTCCGCTGCGCTACACCGGGACGCTGCCGCACGCCCAGTAACGCTCATTTTCGGATTAGCGCGGTCCACTGACCCTTGCCGGCTTCGCCGGCCCGGCTGACCAGCGGCCGAAGGCCGCCGGTCAGCCGGTGAACGTTGGTGGCCACCGCACCAGTCCGCCTGGGCGTTGGCGGCCCTAGCCCGAGGGTTGGCCGGCACGCCCTCGACCGGTCACTGTGTGGCAGCCGCGAGCAACGCCTCCCGCACGGCGGCTTCGCAGGTCTCGAAGCCGCCGTGGCGCCGCACGAGCGCGGCGAGCACCTGCGGTGCGTGCTCCCGCAGCAGCGCCTCGACGCTGCTCACATGTCCGGGCCGTTCATCGAGAGGATCGGGCGCACCTCGACCAGGCCGAGATCGGCCTCCGGCACCTGGCCGGCGATCTCCATCGCCCGGTCGTAGCTCTCGCAGTCGACCAGGTAGAAGCCGGCCAGTTGCTCCTTGGCCTCCGGGAACGGCCCGTCGGTGGCGAGCGACTGCCCCTCCGCGGCCGGTACGCGCCGCCCCTGCGAGGGATCGGCCAGCGCCTCGGAGACGACCAGCTCGCCGGAGGCGGCGAGGCTCTCGTTCAGTGCGGCGTACGCCTGCCAGCCCTCCGCTCGTTCGGCGTCGGAGAAGCTCTCCCAGATCTCCCGCGACTTCGGGTTGTGCCAAATCATGATCAGGTACTTCATGCCTGCCTCCAGGTCTCGACGCCTTACTACCCCATAGGTCGAGACCGGCGGGAGGTTTTCGACATGGGCCGTCAGAGACCCTCGGAGACCGCCGCGGCCACCTTGAGCCAGGCGTCGAGCGTGGCGTTGGAGAGCTGGCCGTACTGAAGGGGCTCGCCGGTGTCGACTTGCCGGTCGTACGGCACGAGCAGCACCGCCCGCGTGCGCGCCTCGAAGTGCCGCTGGATCGGCGGCAGGTCGATTTCCTTGGACCGGGACGGCATCGACACGACGGTGACCGCCTGCCGCACCAGCCGAGTGCGCCCGCTCTGTTCGAGGTGGTCGAGCATGCGGGCGGCAGTCTCGGCCGAGTCGTTACGGGCCGACATGGTGAGCACGAGCTGGTCAGTGGCGTCGATGGCAGCCTGCCAGTTCTGCGCGCGTACGTTGTTGCCGGTGTCCACAAAGATCAACTTGTAGAACCGGCTCACCACCTCACGGATCTCCCCGAACGCGTGCGCCGTCAGCATCTCGCCCGCCGTCGCCGACTCGTCCGACGCGAGTACGTCGAACATGCCCTCGCCCTGCGACCGCACGTACTGCGACAGGTCACCGACCCGCCCGTGCGCCCCCTGGAAGCTGGAGAGGTCGCGGAGCATGTCGCGCACCGTACGGCTGTGGAAATCCTGCTGCGCCCGCATGCCGAGCGTGCCCTGGGTCTCGTTGTTGTCCCAGGCCAGCACGTAGCCGCCCCGCTTCTGCCCGAACGTCATCGCCAGCAGCAGCACCGCCACGGTCTTGCCGGCACCGCCCTTGGGGTTGACCACGGTCACCTGGCGCAGCCCGCCGAAGTTGCGCCGCACCTTCTCGACGTCCTGCCGGAACTCCTGCTCGTGGCGGCCCGGGGCCAGCCTGACCAGGCCCAGCGTGGTCTTGTTGACGGCCGCGCGCACGCCGGTGCGGGCCACCGGGTCGGGCGGCCGGACCGCGCGGCGCCGCGCGAACTCCTCCGCCGTCGGCACGCCCGCCTCCGCCGCGCGCGGGGGTTGCTCCTGGTACGGCATCTGCGGCGGACTGGCGACGGGCGGCGGCTGGCCGATGCCGGGCTGGGTCGCCGGCTCGCCCTGGCCCGGCCCGAAGGCGCCCCAGCCCTGCGCCGGCTGGCCGTTGTACCCTTGCTCGCCCGCATAGCCCGGCTGGCTGTAGCCCTGCTGGTCGGCGTAGCCCGGCTGACCGTTGTAGCCCTGCTGAGCGGCGTGGCTGTGTGTTGCGGCGTGCGCGTGGTGTGGTCCTGGCTGGCCGTGGTGCGGTGCTGGCTGGCCGTGAGCTGATGGCTGGCCTTGCGGCGCCGGCTGCTCGTGCTGCGGTGCCGCGAGATGGCCGTTGCCATCGGGACCGCCGGCGTGGGCGTGCTGTGCGTGTGGCGCGTAGCCAGGATGCGTGGCGCCGTGCTCGTTGCCCGCGTGCTGGCCCGGCGCGTAGCCCGGATGCCCGCCGGCGTGCTGGCTGCCCACGGCTCCGTGACCAGGCTGTCCGTGGTCGGTCGGCGGGGCGGCACCGTGCGCGGCGTGGCCCGGCGGGGTAGCCCACGGCGAGCCCGGCGGATGGTGCAGCGGCGCCGCGCCGGCCCAGGGGTCGGCGGGCGGCTGCAGAGACTGGTTGCCGACCGGCGAACCCCACACGCCCGGCCCGCCCTGCTGCGCGCCGTGTGCCACCGCGCCCTGCGCCGCGTTGCCGAATGCCACGGCGCCGTTGGGCGTCCCGGCGGCTGCGTTGCCCCCGGGCTGGTTGGCGGCGGGCGCCTGACCCGCGTATCCGGCCTCCGCCGTCGCCCAGGGCACAGGCTGACCTGAGACAGGCTGACCTGAGACAGGCTGACCTGAAATCGGCTGACCTGAGACGGGCTGACCTGAGACAGGCTGCCCTGAGATTGGTTGGGCTGAGACGGGCTGGCCGTAGGCAGGCTGCCCAGACACGGGCTGGCCGTAGGTAGATTGCGCCGGCGACCCGCCCTGGCCGTATGCGTCCGGAGCCGGCGCACCGTAGGCCCCTGGCGGCACCGAGGCCGGCGGCACGTAGCCCCCAGGCGGCGCGGATGCCATCGGCGGCGCCGAGGTCGCGGCCGGCGGCGCGGCGGCCACCGGCGGCCCAGAATGCGCGGGCGGCGCGGAGGTTGCCGGCGGGGCAGAGAACGGCGGCGCGGATGTCGGTGGGCCGGGCATCGGCGGGGCCGACGCGGGCGCCGCCGAGATGTGCGGCGGAGCTGAGGTGGCCGGTGACGCTGGCGAGACCGGTGAGAGCGGTGGGACTGGTGAGGCCGGAGGGGCCGAAGACGCTGGGGGGATCGGCGGGGCGTACTCGGCGGGCGGCGAAGACGTCACCGGCGGCGCCGAGGTCGGTGGCAGCGAGGGCAGTGGGATGCCGCCGGAGTGGCCCGACGCGACCGGAATCCCAGCCGGCGGCGTGGTGGCGATCGGCGGCCCGTTGTGCACCGGCGTAGGCGGCTCGGCGTGCGGGGAGGCGCCCGCCAGATGCCACACGCCTGGCGGAAGGTTGTCGCTGCCGTCGACCCATCCCTGCGGCTCGCCCGCTGCGGCGGAAGGCTGTCCACCGACCGCTGGCGCGCGCGAGTCGGCCGTGCCGAAGCCGGGGCCGACACCTGAGGCGGCCCCGTCGTAGCGGGGGCCGCTGGAGCCGGGGCCGCCGCCCGGGTGCGGCCCGCCGAAGGCAGGGCCTCCCGGTCCGGGCTGCTGGGCGCCGTCAAAGCCGGGCTGGCCAGCGCCAGGATGCCCGCCGCCGTCGGTGGCAGCGCTGCCCCAACCGGGCGCGCCGGCCGGTGGGAAGGGCTCGGCTACCGGCTGCGGAGGTGGCGCGACCGGCGCGGGCGCGAGGTCTTCCTCCGGCGTGTAGTCGGGCGTGGGCCACAGCGGCTTGACGCCGCGGTTGGGGCCAACTGGCACCTGACGCGACTTCGGCCGATCCTCGTCCACCGTGCAACCTCCTCTCCCATCCGGCAGCCTCGCACAGGAGTCAGCGGACGTACACCGCCCAGGCGCCCGGCTCGATCCACCACGAACGCTTGTGGCTCAGGGTGCCGCGGACGCCGTCGTCGACGTACTCGATCTCGGACTCACGGGGCGTGATGGCGACGGCGCGGCCGCGCGCGCGGCGGACCTCGATCCGCATGCGGGGGCGGCGCAGCAGGCGCTGGGCGACCACCGGGACCGCGACGGCGACCTCGACCACGCCGTCGGCCGGGTCGGGGGTGGTGAGCAGCGGCAGCCCGTCGAGGCGCGCGTAACCGCCGCCGTTGCCGACCGCACAGGCCAGGATGGGGTCAGCGCCATCGCTCAGCACCGCGTCGTCGACCTCCACGCGCCCGTGCCACAAGACCTCCCCGACGTCGGGCGAGGACCCGACCAGCGCACCGTCCAGCGTGACCGAGCCACCATCGTTGCGGAGCAGGTCAAGGCGGCGCACCTTGTCGCCAAGCACCGCCTTGGCCACCTCGGCCGGGTCGCGCGGGAGGTCGAGCTGGGACGCGAGGTCGTCGGCGGTGGGGTCGAGCGGGAGCAGGCCGATCGGCGGCAGGTCGGGCACGGTGCGGTTGGCGGGCAGGTCAGCGGGGCGCTTGCTGGGCGCGGGGGCGGCCCGGCGGACCATGCGACGGATGACCGCGCGCAACTGCCCGTCGGTGGCGCTCGCGACCACCAGTCGGCGGCCGTCGAGGGTTGCGTCGATGTCGGCGTCGGACTCGGCCGTGACCGTCTCCACGGTCGCGCCGGCGGCCGTCAGTGCGTCGGCGCAGGCGAGCACCGGCACGCGCGGTGCGCCACAGCCGCCGCCGAGCGTGAGCAACACCACGTCGTACACCGGCGGTGACCCCCTGCTGATCTCCATGGCCAGCGCTGAGCTGGACGAAACTTCTTGTTAGCCTGACACCTCGGGCTCGCCACGCGGTCGCCACACTGGCACCCGAGCCCCCAGTAAGGCGGGAAAGAGATGCCAGCGATCGTGCTCATCGGCGCTCAGTGGGGCGACGAGGGCAAGGGCAAGGTTACCGACCTGCTGGGTGAGCGGGTCCACTACGTCGTCCGTTACTCGGGCGGCAACAATGCGGGCCACACGGTGATCACGCCAGACGGCCAGAAGTACGCCCTGCACCTCATGCCGTCGGGCGCGCTCTCGCCCAGCGCGATGATCGTCATCGGCAACGGTGTGGTGGTCGACCCCAAGGTGCTGATCGGCGAGATCGACGGGCTCGCCGAGCGGGGGGTCGACGTGTCGCGCCTCCGCATCTCTGGCGACGCCCACCTGATCATGCCGCACCACCGCGCGCTCGACCGCGTGGTGGAGCGCTACCTCGGGTCGTCGCGAATCGGCACTACCGGCCGTGGCATCGGCCCGGCGTACGGCGACAAGGTCGCCCGCATGGGCATCCGCCTCCAGGATCTCCTCGACCCCGGCATCCTCCGCAAAAAATTGGAGCTTGTGCTGCGGGAGAAAAACCAGATCCTCTTCAAGGTGTACAACCGCAAGGCGCTCGACACCTCCGCGGTGGTGGATGAGTACCTCGCGTACGCGGAGCGGCTCCGGCCGTACATCGCGGAGACCCGCACGATCCTGTGGGACGCGCTCGACCGTGGCGACACGATCCTGCTTGAGGGTGCCCAGGCCACGATGCTCGACATGGACCACGGCACGTACCCCTTCGTGACCTCGTCCAACCCCTCGGCCGGCGGGGCGTGCGTGGGAGCCGGCATCCCGCCGACCGCCATCTCGAAGGTGATCGGGGTCAGCAAGGCGTACACGACGCGGGTCGGCTCCGGCCCCTTCCCGACCGAGCTTTTCGACGAAAACGGGGCACACCTCCGCAAGATCGGCGCTGAGTACGGCACGACGACCGGCCGTGAGCGCCGCTGCGGCTGGTTCGACGCGGTGGTGGCCCGGTACGCGACCCGCCTCAACGGCATCACCGACCTGGTGGTCACCAAGCTCGACGTGATGACCGGGCTGGAGAAGGTGCCGATCTGCGTGGCGTACGAGATCGACGGCGAGCGGGTCGACACGATGCCGATGACGCAGACCGCGTTCCATCACGCCAAGCCGATCTACGAGGAGCACGACGGCTGGTGGGAGGACATCACCAAGGCGCGCACGTTCAGCGACCTGCCGGCCAACGCCCGCGCGTACGTGGAGCGCATCGAGGAGCTGGTCGGCACGCGGGTCTCCATCATCGGTGTCGGCCCGGGCCGTGAGGAGAACGTGGTCCGCCACGAACTCCTCTAACCCGAGCATTTCGTCCGGATTGTCGCTGCTTGGACCATGATCAACCGGCGGGGCTAGGATCCGACGCGTGCGCGTACTACTCATCGGCGGCGGAGGGCGGGAGCATGCGCTCGCCGTCGGGCTCGCCAAGGATCCGGCCGTCGACCAGCTGATCGCGGCGCCTGGTAACCCGGGGATCGCCGACCTCGCGGAGATCCACACCGTCGCGGTGACCGACCCCGGGGCCGTCGCGGCGCTCGCCGTCGAGGTCGGCGCCGACCTGGTGGTCGTCGGGCCGGAGGCGCCGCTCGTCGCGGGCGTCGCCGATGCCGTGCGCGCCAAGGGGATCGCGTGCTTCGGGCCGTCCCAGGAGGCGGCGCAGCTCGAGGGCTCGAAGGCGTTCGCCAAAGACGTCATGGCGGCGGCCGCCGTGCCCACCGCGCGGGCGTTCACCTGCGAGACGCGGGCCGAGGCCGAGCGGGCGCTCGACGAGTTCGGCGCGCCGTACGTGGTGAAGAACGACGGCCTCGCCGCCGGCAAGGGCGTCGTGGTCACCGACGACCGCGAGGTGGCGCTCGCCCACGCGGAGGCGTGTGGGCGAGTGGTGATCGAGGAGTACCTCGACGGTCCCGAGGTCTCGCTCTTCGTGGTGACCGACGGCGAGGCGGCGGTGCCGCTGATGCCCGCGCAGGACTTCAAGCGGGTCGGCGACGGCGACAGCGGCCCCAACACCGGCGGCATGGGCGCGTACGCGCCGCTCGACTGGGCGCCCGCCGGCCTGGTCGACGAGGTCATGGGCGCGGTCGCCCACCCCACGCTCGCCGAGATGCGCCGCCGCGGCACGCCGTTCGCGGGGCTGCTCTACATCGGGCTGGCGCTGACCAAGGCGGGGCCGCGGGTGATCGAGTTCAACGCGCGCTTCGGCGACCCGGAGACGCAGGTGGTGCTCGCGCTGCTGGAGACGCCGCTCGCCGGGCTGCTGCACGCCGCCGCGACCGGCGCGCTCGCCGAGCACGCCCCACTGCGGTGGCAGCCGGGCGCGGCGGTCACCGTGGTGGTGGCCTCGCAGGGGTATCCGGCGTCGGCCCGTACCGGCGATGTCATCACCGGCGCCGATCGCGCCGGGATCATCCACGCCGGCACCGCCCGCCGGGCCACCGACGGTGCGCTCGTCTCCGCGGGCGGCCGTGTCCTCTGTGGTACGGCGACCGGCCCCGACCTGTCCGCCGCCCGTGCGGCCGCCTACGCGCTGGTCGACGGCGTGACCCTGGATGGCGCACACCACCGCTCCGACATCGCGCTCGCGGCGGTGGAGGGACGGGTCCAGCGCCCTTAACGGCACGAACACGGGATTACCACAACGCCACCGAGAACTTACCGTCTGTGTCATGAAGAACCGGACGGCAATGCTCGTGCTCGCGGGCGCTGTGGTGTTCGCCAGCTCGATCGGCGCGGTCGCTGGCTGCCTCTCCTTCGATCGTGGCGGGGAACGCGGTGGTGGTGGCTACGGTGCCGGCAGCACGCCGTCACCTGACAGCACCGCCGGGCTCGGCACGGCCGAGGCCACGCCCGAGGCGACGCCCAGCCCCACCGCGACGCGCGAGACGCCCAGGCACACGCAGACCACCAAGACGACGACCACGACCCGCCCGCCGGCGGAGGACAGCGGCCCGCGGATCGCCTGGTTCCGCGTCAAGCAGAAGCCTCAGTGTCCACAGGGGACCACCGAGTACCCGGTCGAGGGCGTACCGGTGATCGTGGAGTGGAAGGTGACCGGCGCCGACAACGTCACGATCTCCGTGGACGGGCCGGGCGTCTACGGCACGTTCCCGGCCGAGGGCTCGCAGGAGTTCGCCTTCTCGTGCGGTGGCGCGGCGCCGGGCGAGACCGTGCGCCACACGTACCTGCTCAAGACCGTCGGCGGCGGGCCGGTGAAGTCGAAGCAGATCAGCGCCACGGCCGAGGCCCACGAGATCAGCGAGGTCTAGGCAGGTCGCGTACGACCACTTTGCCGGTGGCGTTGCGCGGCAGGTACGGCACGAAGTACACGTCTCGCGGTATGCAGTAACGGGCCCGGTAGCGGCGCACGTACTCGCGTACCGCGTCGGCGTCGAGCGTCTCGCCCCAGTGCAGCGCGAGGTAGGCGGCGAGGCGCTGGCCGTACTCGGGATCCGGCACGCCGATCACCGCGACCTCGCGCACCTGAGGCAGGTCGGCGAGCAGGTGCTCCACTTCGGACGGAAAGACGTTTTCGCCGCCCGAGATGATCATGTCGTCTTCCCGGCCGACGACGAAGACCAGCCCCTCCCGGTCGACGCAGCCGAGGTCGCCGGTGGCGATCAGGCCGTCGTGCGTCTCCTTGTCGACGCCCGAGGTGTACCCCTCGAAGAGCATCTCGTTGCCCACGAAGATCCGTCCCACCTGTCCGGGCGGGACGGGCTGGCCGCTCGGGCCGAGGATCGCCAGCCGCGTGGCGTGTGGCGGCCGGCCGGCGGTCTGCGGGGCGGTACGCAGGTCACGCGGCGTGGCGATGGAGGCCCACGAGACCTCGGTCGAGCCGTACAGGTTGTAGAGCACGTCGCCGTAGGCGTCCATGAAGCGCGTGGCCAGCCCGCCGGGGAGCGCCGAGCCGCTCACCGCCACGACCCGCAGCGGGTTGGACGCCGGCGGCGCCACCTCCAGCAATCGCTGGAGCATCACCGGTACGGCGAAGAGTCCCCGTACCCGATGCTGTGCGGCCAGGGCGACGCAGCCGGCGGCCTCGAAGCGGCGCTGGAGCACGACGGTGGCCCGGAGTGCGAACGACACCTGGAGCGCCGCGTATCCCCAGGTGTGGAAGAGCGGCGCCGCGATCATGATGCGGTCTCGGGCGCGCAGCGGGATGCGATGGATGATCGATACCAGCGGGCCGAAGCCACTCGGCGTGCGGCGGCGGGCGCCCTTGGGCGTGCCGGTGGTGCCCGAGGTCAGCACGATCGTGCGGCCAGCTCGCTCGGGCGGGCGCAGCTCGCCGGGAGGCGCGGTGGCGACCAGTTCCGCCGCCCGCTCCTCGGTGATCCGCTCCACTGTGGCCGGTAGCGCGAACGCCTTTTCGGCGAACTCGGTGTCGTGGACCAGGACTCGCAGCCCTTGCTCCTCGGCCACAGTGGCGACCTGCGCCGGGGAGAGCCCTGTGTTGATCAGCACGGTGTCGGCGCCGAGCAGTGTGCCCGCCACCATCGCCTCGACCATGCCGGCGTGGTTGCGGCCGAGCAGGCCGATGCGGTCGCCGGCGCCTACGCCGGTGGTGCCGCGCAGCGTCCGGGCCAGCCGCTCGGCGTTGCCCAGCAGTTGGCCGTACGTCACCTCGCCGCGCCGCTCGTCGATCACCGCGGTGCGCTCCGGGTCGCGGGCGGCCGCCTGGCGCAGCTCGCCGGAGAGGCTGAAGCCCCACCGGCGCAACGCGTTGATCTGCGCGGCTATCCGCACCGGCGACCCGGGCGTGAGCAACCCTCGTCGGGTCAGGGTGGCCACGACGAAGGGGGTGATCATCGAATCTGGGTCCCGGAGATGGCGCGCGAGATGACCAGTCGCTGGATCTCGGACGTGCCCTCGAAGATGGTGTAGATCTTGGCGTCCCGGTACCACCGCTCGACGGGGTGCTCGCGCAGGTAGCCGGCGCCGCCGAGCAGCTGCACCGCCTTCTCGGTGACGGCGACCGCGACCTCGCCGGCCTTGAGCTTGGACATCGAGCCCTCGCCCGCCTCGAACACGCGGTTGTTGCGCCCCATCCAGGCGGCCCGCCACACGAGCAGCCGGGCGGCGTCGATCTCCATCTTCATGTCGGCGAGCGCGAACGCCACCGCCTGGTTTTGCACGATCGGGCGGCCGAACTGCACGCGGCCACGGGCGTACTCCAGCGCGTACTCGTACGCGGCGCGGGCCACGCCGATCGCCTGCGCGCCCACTGTCGGGCGGCTCAGCTCGAACGTGCGCATCGCCGCCTGCCCGGCCGCCCGCTGCCCGGAACGCGCCCGGTCGAGCCGCTCCAGCAGCGCCTCCCGCCCGCCGAGGAGGCACCGCCCCGGCACGCGTACGTCGTCGAGGAACACGTCGGCGGTGTGCGACGCGCGCAGCCCCAGCTTCTTGAGCTTGCCGGGCGAGGTGAGCCCGGCCGTGCCCGGCGGTACGACGAACGCCGCGTGCCCGCGCGAGCCGAGCTCCGGGTCGACCACGGCGGTCACCACGTGGATGGCCGCGATCCCGCCGTTGGTGGCGTACGCCTTCTGCCCGTTGAGGACCCACTCGTCGGTGGCCTCGTCGTATACCGCGCGAGTGCGGATCGCGCCCACGTCGGAGCCGGCCTCCGGCTCGGTGTTGCAGAACGCGGCCACCGCCGGCTCGTCGACGGTGCCGAAGCAGGGCGGGACCCACTCGACCATCTGGTCCGGCGTGCCCGAGCCGTAGATCGCGGCGACCGCGAGCGAGGTGCCGAGGAGTGCGAGGCCGATGCCCGCGTCGCCCCAGAACAGCTCCTCGTTGGCGATGGGCAGCGAGAGGCCGGTGGGGTCGGACCAGCAGTTGGCGAGGAACTCGAAGCCGTACAGCCCGATCTTGGCGGCCTCCTGGATCAGAGGCCAGGGCGTCTCCTCGCGCGCGTCCCACTCGGCGGCGGCTGGGCGCACGACCTCTCCGGCGAAGCCGTGCACCCAGTCGCGCAGGTCCCGCTGTTCCTCGTTGAGGTCAAGCGAGAACTCGGGCATGTCAGGCCTTGGGGATGTCGAACAGGTTGGCGATGTTGGCCGCGAGGCCGAGGTCGCCCTTTGCCTTCAGCTTGCCCGTCATGAACATCATCACCGGGTTGCCGGACCCGGAGACCACCTTGAGGAACTCGACCGGCCCCATCGTGAGGCTCAGCTTCGGGTCGCGCTCGGGCGACGGCGAGAGAGTGCAGACGCCGTTTTCGATGACGACCTCGTA
This sequence comes from Phytohabitans kaempferiae, assembly GCF_042433955.1. Taxonomy (NCBI): domain Bacteria; kingdom Bacillati; phylum Actinomycetota; class Actinomycetes; order Micromonosporales; family Micromonosporaceae; genus Phytohabitans; species Phytohabitans kaempferiae. The sequence goes on from NZ_JBHLUH010000003.1 coordinate 11,641, forward strand.
GCTGTCCACGCTGCCGTCGGGTCCGCCGGTGATGTTCCAGTGGATGGCCGCGTTGGTCGCGCCGGCCCGGTCTGGACGGAAGAGCGTGGGCATGCGGGCGAACACCTCGTCAAGGACCTTCTTGCGCAGGTCGCTCGCCATCACCTCTTTGATCTGCGCGTCCGACGCGGACTTCACGATCTGGGCGAACTGCTTCGGGTCGACACTGGAGAAGTCAGACAGGTCGAAGTCGGTCATCGGTCGTTGCCTCCGGCTGAGTAGTAACTTACTCGTGCGTAACCCTACGCACGAGTAGGTATGCTGGCAAGGGTGACCGCGGTTCCAGACACCCCCACATTCAAACGACTACCGAGGGCGGTACGTGAGCAGCAAATGCTCGACTCCGCCGTGCGGGTTTTCTCCCGGCGAGGTTTCCACGCCGCGAGCATGGACGAGATCGCCGAAGACGCCGGCATCTCCAAGCCGATGGTGTACGCGTACCTCGGCACCAAGGAGGAGCTTTTCGTCGCCTGTCTGGAGCGCGAGGGCAACCGCCTGATGGAGGCGATCGCGGCCGAGGTGGTCGGCGCCGACACTCCGGATCAGCAGCTCTGGCGGGGGTTGCGGGCGTTCTTCGGCTTCGTCGGCGCGCACCGGGACGGTTGGGCGGTGCTCTACCGGCAGGCGCGCGGGCAGCAGCCGTTCGCGAGCGCGTCGGCGGAGATGCGCGAGCGGATGGTCGAGGTGGTCGCCGTGATGCTGGGGCGGGCGCTCGCCGCCGAGGGGCGCGAGGTCCGCGACATCGATCTGGAGGTCACGGCGCATGCGCTGGTCGGCGCCTCGGAGTCGCTTGCCGACTGGCTTGCCGACCATCCCGAGGCCGACCCGGAGAAGACCGCTACCCGGATGATGAACATCGTCTGGATGGGCGCCGCCCAGCTCCTGCGCGGCGAGACCTGGACGGCTCCGGTCACGCCGTGATCGTGCCGTCCAGGTGTGGCTTGCCCGATTTGGCACTGTGCAAGGCGAACGTCCACTCCGGAGCCGCGGCCGCGGCGACCCCAGCGGCCCCGCGGACCTCAGTGGCCTCAATGGCCTCGGCGACCTCAGCGGTCCCTGCGGCCCCGGTGGCGGAGAAGGCCACTGTGGACGGTAGGAGCACGGGCAGCTTGAACGAGACGTCCACTGTGTACGCCTCTGGCAGCCGCCCCTCCAGCGCGGCCAGGCAGCGCGCCTTGCTCCACATGCCGTGCGCGATCGGGCGGGCGAAGCCGAAGAGCCGCGCGCCGAGCCGCGAGGTGTGGATGGGGTTGTGGTCGCCGGATACGCGCGCGTAGTCGGTGCCGACCCGGGGCGTCAGGCGCCAGCGGGCCGACGCGGGCGGCGGCTCGGCCCGGTCGCCCCTGGCCCCGCCGGACGACCCTGTGCCCTCGCGGCGCAGGTACGTCGAGACGTCCCGCCACACCACCTCGCCGTCGACCATGGCTGTCGACACGACGTCGAGCTGCCGCCCGCGCGCGTGCTCGCGCAGGTCGGCCGCGTGTACCGCCAGGTCGAGCGGCTCGCCGGCGTCGATCGGGCGGCGCAGCTCGATGCGGTTGGCCACGTGTACCAGCCCGATCACGGGAAACGGGAAGTCGCGCCCCGACATCAGCCGGAACGCCAGCGGGAACGCGAGGACGTGCGGATAGGTCGCCGGCAGCCGGTCGGTGAGGCGGAAGCCGCAGACCCGGTTGTAGTCGGCCAGGTGGGCGCGATCGATCCGCACGCCCTGCCGCTGCGACATCGTGTCGGGCAGCCGGTCGGGCCGGGCGAAGCCGGGCACCAGGCCGATCGCGGCGCGCGCGTACATCACGCCCCCAGGAGGCTCTGGCCGCAGACGCGGACGACGTTTCCGGTGATGCCACCGGAGGCGGGGGAGGCGAACCAGCCGATGGTCTCCGCCACGTCGATCGGGAGGCCCCCCTGCGACATGCTGTTCATGCGGCGGCCCGCCTCGCGGAGCATCATCGGCATCTTGGCGGTCATGCGGGTCTCGATGAAGCCGGGCGCCACCGCGTTGATGGTGATGCCCCGCTCGGCGAGCACCGGCGCCATCGACCGCACCAGGCCGATCACGCCGGCCTTGCTGGTCGCGTAGTTGGTCTGGCCGCGGTTGCCGGCGATGCCCGCGATCGAGGCCACGCCGATCAGGCGCCCGCCGTCGGGGATCAGACCGCGATCGAGGAGTATCTCGTTGATCCGCTCCTGGCTGGAGAGGTTGACGTCGAGCACCGAGTCCCACCGGTCGGCGTCCATGCGGGCGATCGTCTTGTCGCGCGTGATGCCGGCGTTGTGCACCACGATGTCGACCCGCCCGTGCCGCCCGCCGATGTGGTCGGCCAGCCGGTCGGGCGCGCCGGCGGTGGTGAGGTCGAGCTGATAGGCCGTACCCCGGATGTCGTTGGCCACCGCGGCGAGTGCGTCGCCGGCGGCGGGCACGTCCAGGGCGATGACCTGCGCGCCGTCGCGGGCCAGCACGCGGGCGATGGCCGCGCCGATGCCCCGGGCCGCGCCGGTGACCAGCGCGATCTTGCCGTCGAGCGGACGCTCCCAGTCGGCCGGCGGATTGACCGCGGCCGCCGGGCCGATGCGGATGACCTGGCCGGAGACGTACGCCGAGCGACCGGAGAGCAGGAAGCGGACCGTCGACTCGATCGCGCTCTCCGCGCCGGGGGTCACGTAGACGAGCTGGGCGGTCGTGCCCCGGCCGAACTCCTTGCCGATGCTGCGGGTCAGCCCTTCGAGCGCCCGCTGGGCGGTGGCCTCGCGCGGCGAATCGCACGCCTCCGGCGGGGTGCCGAGCACGATCACGCGGCCGGAGGAGGTGAGCGAACGGGCGTGTGGATGGAAGAAGTCGTACAGCGCGCGGAGGCCGGTGGAGTCGGTGACGCCGCTCGCGTCGAAGATCAGCGCGCTGTATCGCTCGCCCCCGTCGCCGATCCCGGCGGCCTTGAGGATCTCGCGCACCGGCTCGTGCAGGCGCCCGCCGGGCGCCGAGTCGAGCAGCACGGGACCGGGGACCAGGGGGTCGCCGAGGTGGTAGCGGCGCAGGCGGGGCGGGGCGGGCAGGCCGAGGCGCTTGACGACCGCCCGGCCCGGGCCAGAGTTTGCGAAGCTCGCGTAGCGGTCACTCATGGCCGTGCTCGCTTCGCTGCGCGCGGCCACGAGGATCCAATCGCACTCTGCCCGATGATTCGCTCGCTTCGCTCGGTCATACGAGTATCCTACTGACGAGTAAGGTTATCTGGGAGGGGAAGTCCGTGCGGAGAGTCGCGATCCTCGGTGGCAACCGGATCCCGTTCGCCCGGTCCAACAGCAGGTATGCCACCGCGTCCAACCAGGACATGCTCACCGCCGCGCTCGACGGCCTGGTCGCCCGCCACGGGCTGGCCGGCCAGCGCCTGGGCGAGGTGGCGGCCGGCGCGGTGCTGAAGCACTCGCGCGACTTCAACTTGACCCGCGAGGTGGTGCTCGGCTCCCGGCTCGATCCGCACACGCCGGCGTACGACGTGCAGCAGGCGTGCGGCACCGGGCTGGAGGCGGCCATTCTCGTCGCCAACAAGATCGCCCTCGGCCAGATCGAGGCGGGCATCGCCGGTGGCGTCGACACCACATCGGACGCGCCGCTCCAGCTCAACGAAGACATGCGCCGGGCGCTCCTCCGGATCAACTCGGCCCGGTCGCTCGGTGGGCGGCTGCGGGCGGCGACCGGGCTGCGCCCGCTCCAGCCCTTCCGGCCCGACGTCCCGCGCAACGCCGAGCCGCGCACCGGGCTCTCGATGGGCGAGCACGCGGCGGTCACCGCACTGGAGTGGGGCATCACGCGCGAAGACCAGGACGGGCTCGCGCTGGAGTCGCACCAGCGGCTGGCGGCGGCGTACGAACGCGGCTTCTTCGACGACCTGCTCACGCCGTACCTGGGGCTGAGCCGCGACCAAAACCTGCGGCCGGACACCTCGCTGGAGAAGCTGGCCTCGCTCAAGCCGGCGTTCCGCGCGCCGGGCGGCGAGCCGACGATGACCGCGGGCAACTCCTCGCCGCTCACCGACGGCGCGGCGCTGGTGCTGCTCGCCTCGGAGGAGTGGGCCTCGGCGCACAGCCTGCCGGTGCGGGCCTGGTTCGTCGACGCGGAGACGGCGGCGGTCGACTTCGTACACGGCGGGGAAGGGCTGCTCATGGCCCCGGCGTACGCGGTGCCGAGGCTGCTCGCCCGGCGTGGGCTCACGCTGCGAGACTTCGACTTCTACGAGATCCACGAGGCGTTCGCGTCGCAGGTGCTCGCCACGCTTGCGGCCTGGGAGTCGCCCGAGTTCTGCAAGGAGAAGCTGGGCCTGGACGCCCCGCTCGGCTCGATCGACCGGTCCAAGCTCAACGTCAACGGTTCGTCGCTGGCGGCGGGTCACCCCTTCGCCGCGACCGGCGGCCGGATCGTCGCGACGCTCGCCAAGCTGCTCGAGGAGAAGGGCAGCGGGCGCGGGCTGATCTCCATCTGTGCGGCGGGCGGTCAGGGCGTGGTCGCAATCCTGGAACGCTGACCTGTGAGAATGGGCGGGTGATCCCCAATGTGCTCGCCGCCCGCTACGCGTCCACCGAGCTGACCGCGATCTGGGCGCCGGAGGAGAAGGTGCGGCTGGAGCGGCGACTCTGGGTCGCTGTCCTGCGCGCCCAGCGCGACCTGGGCATCGAGGCGCCTGAGGGGGTCGTCGAGGCGTACGAGCAGGTGCTCGACCAGGTCGACCTCGCGTCGATCGCCGCCCGCGAGCGGGTTACCCGCCACGACGTGAAGGCGCGGATCGAGGAGTTCAGCGCGCTCGCCGGCCACGAGCACGTGCACAAGGGCATGACGTCCCGTGACCTGACCGAAAACGTCGAGCAGTTGCAGGTGCGCCGGTCGCTGGAGCTGGTCCGCGACCGTGCCGTCGCCACCCTCGCGCGGCTGTCCCGCCTCGCCATCGAGCACTCCGACCTGGTGATGACCGGCCGCTCGCACAACGTCGCGGCGCAGGCCACCACGCTGGGCAAGCGGTTCGCGTCGGCGACGGAGGAGCTGCTGATCGCGTACGAGCGGCTGGAAGACCTGATCGAGTGGTACCCGCTGCGCGGCGTCAAAGGCCCGGTTGGCACGGCGGCCGACCAGCTCGACCTCTTCGACGGTGACGCCGAGCGGCTGGCCGAGCTGGAGCGGCGCGTGGCCCAGCACCTGGGTTTCAGTCGCGTGCTGGACAGCGTCGGCCAGGTGTACCCGCGGTCAATCGACTTCGCCACTGTGGCGGCGCTGGCGCAGCTCGTCGCCGCCCCTTCCTCGCTGGCCACGACGATCCGGCTGATGGTGGGGCAGGAGTTGGTCACCGAGGGGTTCCGGCCCGGGCAGGTGGGCTCGTCGGCGATGCCCCACAAGATGAACACGCGCTCCAGCGAGCGGGTCAACGGGCTCGCCGTGATCGTCCGCGGCTACCTGTCGATGGTCGGCGAGCTGGCCGGCGACCAGTGGAACGAGGGCGACGTCTCCTGCTCGGTGGTGCGCCGGGTCGCGCTGCCGGACTCGTTCTTCGCCACCGACGGGCTGTTCCAGACGTTCCTGACGGTGCTCGACGAGTTCGGGGCGTACCCGGCGGTGATCGCCCGGGAACTCGACCGCTACCTGCCCTTCCTCGCCACGACGAAGATCCTGGTGGCGGCGGTGCGGCGGGGCGTCGGGCGGGAGTCGGCCCACGAGGCGATCAAGGAGCACGCGGTCGCGGTGGCGCTGGCGATGCGCGAGAAGGGCGTCGCGGAAAACGACCTCTTCGACCGGCTCGCGCTCGACAGCCGGCTTGGGCTGACGCGTGCCGAGATCGACGCGTTGGTCGCCGATCGGGAGGCATTCGTGGGCGCCGCGCCGGCCCAGGTGCGCGCGGTGGTCGACCGCGTGGCGGCGGTGGTCGCCCGCCATCCGCAGGCGGCCGCGTACGCGCCCGCGCCGATCCTCTGAGGCGGCGGCCCTGCCCGCGTCGATCGGCAGAGCCCGGCGGATCCGGTCTCAGCGGAGCAGGCGTCCCTGGCCGTCCATCGGGCGGCCGGCGAGCACCACGATGCCGTCGATCGTGAACCACAGCCAGAGTCCGAAGTAGATGATGAACGGGAAGACCAGCAGGAACCCGCACCAGAACGAGATCCAGCCGACCAGCGTCAGCACGATCTGCGCGATGCCCAGCCCCATGTTGCCGGCGTACAGGCGACCGATGCCGCCGAGCCCGATGAGAAAGCCGGGCAGGAGTTGCAGCAGCCCGGCGGCGACTCGGCTCTTGTCCGAGTACGGCAGGCCGGTGAGCGGGTCGAAGCCGTACGAGCCGGCGTAGCCGTAGGGGCCGGGCGAGTACGGCGCCGGCGCGTACGGGCTGGGCGAGTAGTGCTGCGGCACACCGGAGGTCGGATAGCCGTACGGGTTGGGATCCTGGTACCGGTATTGGTACGGATCCTGACCCGGGGGTGGGGAGGTCATGGGCGCACGCTACCGGTGTGTCCGCTGGGAAAGTGGCCGATCATGGACTGTCCCGCGTCGCTGCGTACTCTTGATTTCATGTCCCCCAACCGAGCCGGTCACGACCCGCGCGCCTGCGACCAGCGGCTGACGCGGGCGTTCACCTTCCTCGGCAAGCGGTGGAACGGCGTGCTCATCGGCGTCCTCGCGAGCGGGCCGGCGGGCTTCGCCGAGCTGGCGCGGGCGATCGAGGGCATCAGCGAGTCGGTCCTCTCCGACCGGCTCAACGAGCTGGCCCGGCTCGGCCTCATCACGCGTACGGTCCGCGAAGGCCCACCGGTGGGAGTGAGCTACCAGCTCACCGAGCGCGGCGAGTCGCTGATGCCGGTGCTCGACGACCTCGCGCGCTGGGCCGGGGAGAACCTCCCCGACCCAGCGGCGTGACACGGCCCGCCAAGTAGCGGGCTGTGCGGCCCACCGGCCCCACATACGGCCGGCGCTTGGCCGGTGGCTCAAGGCAGTGAGATGCTCCACTGTTTTCACAGCACCTTCGTGACCACGACGGCGGTGCCGTATGCGCACAGCTCGACCCAGAGTGTCCCGGTGTCGCGGTGGTCGAAGCGCATCCCGAGCACCGCGTTCGCGCCCCGTTGGCGCGCGGCCTGGCCCAGTTGGGAGACGGCTTCGGTGCGCCAGCGCAGGAGGTGTTCGGGGGCGCGCGGGTCGTACGCGCCGCCGCGGAGTGACTTGACGCCCTCCGCGAACGCGTTTCTGGTACGGGCAAGCGAGACGATCACTTCGCCCAGTACCGCGTGTATGTGGTAGCCGGGCAGGTCGTCCGTTGTGACGACGAGCACTACGAGAAAGTAGGACTTTCCGGGCAGCGACGTGCCGGCAATCGCCACGCGTGCCCGCCCAGCGCAAAACCGCGCGGCGCGGACATGCGCCCGCGCCGCGCAGCTTGAGGCCGTAACCGTCACACACCAGACACAGAGCGAATCCAGGCACGGTTGTACGCGACGCTGCCGTAGTTCTGGATGCTCTGGCCGTCGGCGGTGGAGGCGACGCCGACCTGCTGGCCGTTGTAGAACTGCGGACCGCCCGAGTCGCCCCGCCACGCGTTCCCGTTGATCCGGGTCGTGCGGATCGCCTGGCCGCCGTACGCGTCCGTGGCGCTGTTGCTGGTCACGCGGACGCTGGCGGTCTTCAGTTGCGTGGAGGCGCTGCAACCGCTGTAGCAGGTCATGCCCCAGCCGTAGATCGAGTTGGTCGAGCTCAACGGCGGGTTGCTGCTGGCCAGCGTCACGTACGACGTGCTCACCGGGCTGTTGAGCTGCATCAGCGCCAGGTCGTAGCGGGCGTACGCCGCGGTGACGCTACGGGTCACGCCGCCGGAGGAGCGGTTGACGCTGCCGACCCGCACGGACATCGTGCCGCTGACGCAGTGGCGAGCGGTGAGCACCCAGTTGGCGGAAATGATCGTGCCGGAGCAGGTGAACGAACCGTTGCTGAACACGGCCGCGGCCCAGGGGGCGGAGGAGACGGTACCGCCACCAATGATCATCGGGGTGGCGTCGTCGGCGACGGCGACGCCGGGGAGGGTCAGGGCGCCGGTGACGGTAGCGGCGATGGCGGCCACGGTGAGGCGGATGCGCATTGAGGCACTCCTTCGTAGGGGGTGGCACCAAACGCTAAGGCCATTGACGATCGTCTAAAAGATCAGATCGAGGTCATACGATGCGTTGATGCCTGGTCGTCCCGCCCTGACCAGGGCCTTGTGACCCTCTGCCACGCCCTGGTCGAGGCATTCGCGGCTCGTGTCCGCCTCCGGCCGATAGAGTCCGGCCGGGAAGGAGTGGCAGCAGGAGAAGGAGTACTCCGAGAAGGTGACGCCTCCGTGCGGTGGCTGGCGGGCGGCCGGCACCAGCTTCGCCGTACTCTTCACCGCCGAGTGGGGCGATCTGTCCCAGCTCCTCACCGCCGGCCTGGTGGCGAGCGGCCAGCCGGCCATCCCGTTCTTCCTCGGCTCGTGGGCGGCGTTGGCGGTGGTCTCGGGGCTGGCGGTGCTGTTGGGGCGGTGGTTGCTTCGCCGCGTGCGACTGTCACTTGTGCGATACGTCGCAGCGGCCATCTGTGCCGTACTCTGTGTAGTCACGGTTGTCGGCGTGGTCACCGGATAAGTGGGTGTCAGCACCCCTGTGGACGAGGCAGCCGGTGCGTGCCGCTCGCTCTCTACCAGGTACGCTGGGCACCGCCCGTCTCCTTTCGCGAGGAGGCATACATCCGGCCCAGAGGCCGATAGCGGCAAAATCTGCGTGCACAGTCAGGAGTGTCCAGTGGCTCGCGTCGTTGTCGACGTCATGCTCAAGCCGGAGATCCTCGATCCGCAGGGCCAGGCGGTGGCCAGCGCGCTGCCCCGCCTCGGTGTCGACGATGTCACCTCCGTCCGGATCGGTCGGCGCATCGAGATCGAGTTTGCCGGCGAGCCCGATCTCGACCGGGCCCGTGAGATCGCCGACAAGCTGTTGGCCAACCCTGTGATCGAAGACTTCGCGTTGCATATCGCCGAAGGCGACTCCCAGGAGTCCCAGCCGGCGGAGGCGCCCGCATGAGTGCACGGGTTGGTGTGGTTACGTTCCCCGGGTCGCTCGACGACGGCGACGCGATGCGTGCCGTGCGCCTCGCCGGTGGCGACGCGGTGGGGCTCTGGCACGCCGACCCCGACCTGCACGGTGTCGACGCGGTGATCCTGCCCGGCGGCTTCTCCTACGGTGACTACCTGCGTGGTGGCGCGATCGCCCGGTTCGCCCCGGTGATGGAGTCGATCGCGGCCGCGGTGCGCGACGGGCTGCCGGTGCTCGGCATCTGCAACGGGTTCCAGATCCTCTGCGAGGCGCACATCCTGCCCGGCGCGCTCATCCGCAACCAGCACATGCACTTCCGCGCCCGCGACCAGCGGCTGCGCATCGAGGCGGTGCAGCCGGTGTGGACCAACGCGTTCAACGACAGCCAGGAAGTGGTCATCCCGATCAAGCACGGTGAGGGCCGCTACGTCGCCGACGAGCGCACGCTCGACGAGCTCGAGGCCAACGGGCAGGTCGTCGCGCGATACGTGGGCGGCAACCCCAATGGCGCGCAGCGCGACATCGCCGCGGTCAGCAACGCGGCTGGCAACGTCGTCGGCATGATGCCGCACCCCGAGCACGCGGTGGACGCCCTGACCGGCCCCTCCACCGACGGTCTCGGCTTCTTCACGTCGATGCTGAAGTTCCTCGCCGGTGTGCCGGCGGACCAGGGAGCGTCATGACCACTGAGCCCCAGGTGGCCGCCGAGGAAAACAGCGAGGCGGTCGCGAATGTCGTCGTGGGCGAGTTCGACGGCGGTCCCGACACCGTCCAGCGCGCCGCCGCGACGCCCGACGAGCTCCAGCCGTACGCCGAGCTGGGCCTGCGCACCGACGAGTACGAGCGGATCCGCGAGGTGCTCGGCCGCCGGCCCACGCAGTCCGAGCTGGCGATGTACTCGATCATGTGGAGCGAGCACTGCTCCTACAAGTCGAGCAAGGTGCACCTGCGGCAGTTCGGCGAGAAGGCGCCGCCCAGCGACCGGCTGCTCGCCGGCATCGGGGAAAACGCGGGCGTCATCCAGATCGCCGACGACATCGCGGTGACCTTCAAGGTCGAGTCGCACAACCACCCCAGTTACGTCGAGCCCTACCAGGGCGCGGCCACCGGGGTCGGCGGCATCGTCCGCGACATCCTCGCGATGGGCGCGCGCCCGGTCGCGGTCATGGACCCGCTGCGCTTCGGCGCCGCCGACCACGAAGACACCGCGCGCGTACTGCCCGGCGTGGTGGGCGGCATCGGTGGCTACGGCAACAGCCTCGGCCTGCCCAACATCGGCGGCGAGGTCGTCTTCGACCCCTGCTACCAGGGCAACCCGCTGGTCAACGCGCTCTGCGTCGGCGTGCTCCCGGTCGACCGCCTGCAAAACAAGGCGGCCGCCGGCCCGGGCAACATCGTGGTGCTCATGGGCGCCAAGACCGGCCGTGACGGCATCGGCGGTGTGTCGGTGCTGGCGAGCGCGACGTTCGACAGCGAGAGCGAGCAGCGCCGCCCGTCGGTGCAGGTCGGCGACCCGTTCATGGAAAAGCTCCTGATCGAGGCGTGCCTGGAGCTTTACGACGACCGCCGCGTGGTCGGCATCCAGGACCTCGGCGGCGCGGGCCTGACCTGCGCGCTCACCGAGACCGCCGCGGCGGCCGGCACCGGCATGACGGTCGAGCTCGACCACGTGCCGCTGCGCGAGCCGTCGATGGCACCGCACGAGATCCTGGCGAGCGAGTCGCAGGAGCGCATGCTCCTCATCGTCGAGCCGCACCAGCTCGAGTTCGTGCTCAAGACGGCCGCCCGGTGGGGCGTGCTGGCCACCGCGATCGGCGAGGTCACCCCGCCCGGCCCCGACGGGCTGCCGGGCCGCCTCACGATCACGTGGCAGGGGCACACGGTCGTCGACGTGCCGCCCGGCTCGCTCGCTGACGACGGCCCGGTGTACGCCCGGCCGGTCCGCGAGCCCGCCGACCTGATCCTGCTCCAGGCCGACCGCGCCGAGACGCTGCCGCGACCCTCCACACCGGAGGACGTACGCGCGACGCTGCTCCGCATGATCGCCTCGCCCAACCTCTGCGATAAGTCGTGGGTCACCGAGCAGTACGACCGGTACGTGCTCGGCAACACCGTGCTCGCCCAGCCGGAAGACGCCGGTGTGATCCGCATCGACGAGAGTTCCGGGCTCGGCGTGGCGCTCTCGGTCGACGGCAATGGGCGATACGCGCGCCTCGACCCGTACAGCGGGGCGAAGCTGGCACTCGCCGAGGCCTACCGCAACGTCGCCGTCACCGGCGCCAAGCCGCTCGCGGTCACCAACTGCCTCAACTTCGGCTCGCCCGAAGACCCGGCGGTGATGTGGCAGTTCGCCGAGGCGGTGCGGGGTCTGGCCGACGGCTGCGCCGAGCTGGGTATCCCGGTCACCGGCGGCAACGTCAGCTTCTACAACCAGACCGGCGCGGCGGCCATCCATCCGACCCCGATCGTGGGCGTGCTGGGCGTGCTCGACGACGTCGCGCAGCGGGTCCCAATGGGCTTCCCCAAGCCCGCCCACGCCGAGGGCGACATCATCTTCCTGCTCGGCGAGACCCGGCTGGAGCTCTCCGGCTCGGAGTGGGCGTGGGTCACCCACGAGCACCTCGGTGGCGTGCCGCCGAAGGTCGACCTGGCCCGCGAGCGGGCGCTGGCCGAGCTTCTCGCCGAGGCCGCTCGGGTCGGTCACCTCACCTCGGCGCACGACCTCTCCGACGGTGGCCTCGCGCAGGTGCTGGTGGAGGCGTGTCTGCGCCGCGGCGTGGGCGCCCGGATCGCGCTGCCCGACGACTTCACCGCCGGCTCGATGCCGTTCGTCTACCTCTTCAGCGAGTCGGCTGGGCGGGCGATGGTGTCGGTGCCGCACGGTCAGGAGAAGGCGTTCACCGCGCTCTGCACCGAGCGGGGCGTGCCGTGGTGCGCGCTGGGCGTCACCGACGAGAGCGGTGGGCAGCTCGAGGTCCGCGACCAGTTCACGATCGGGCTCGACGAGCTTCGGGAGGCGCACACCGCGACCCTGCCGCGCCTCTTCGGTGCCTGAGCCGCTCTTCGCGCAGCCCGGCACCGGCGTCCGCTTCGAGTGGGGTCTGGCGGGCGCGGCTGAGCTGGGCCGCGTCTGCGCGGTGCTGGTCGTGGTCGACGTGCTGTCGTTCACCACGTCGGTCGACGTCGCGGTGGGGCGGGGCATGCGGGTGCATCCTTTTCCGTGGGGTGCGCAGGCCGACGACTTCGCCCGCCGCATCGGCGCGGTCGCGGCGGTCGGTCGCCGCGCGGTGAACCGGGAGCGTCCGTGGTCGCTCTCGCCGGCCAGCCTCCGCTCCGCGCCGGTCGTGCCCGACCTGGTGCTGCCCTCGCCCAACGGCTCGGCCATCTCCGCCGCCGCGAGCGCGACCGGACATCCGGTGGTCGCCGGCTGCGTCCGCAACGCACGCGCCGTCGCGCGCTGGCTCCTTTCCGAGGGGTACGGCTCGCGTCAGTCCCCGATCGGTGTCGTCGCGGCTGGCGAACGGTGGCCCGACGGCGCGCTCCGCCCCGGCGTGGAAGACCTGCTCGGCGCGGCGGCGGTGCTCGACGGGCTGGCAGATGCGCCGGGCGGCCTTTCGGTCGAGGCGGCGGTGGCGCTGGCCGCGCTGACCAGCGTCCCCGACCTGCCGGGCGCGATCCGCGCCTGCGCGTCCGGGCGCGAGCTGACCGAGTCAGGGTTTGCCACGGACGTGGCGATCGCCGTCGAGGTGGGCGTCTCCGACGTCGTACCGGTGCTGCGAAACGGCGTCTTCACCTCCGCCTGATGCCCCTTTGGGCTCGCCAAGCAGCGTTGCGCGGGCGTCTTCGTCTCGCCGAGAGGCGCTGCGCGGGCGTCGTTGTTCGGGCTCGCCGAGCGTTGCTGCGCGTGGTCGTGTTCGGGCGAGGGGCGCTGTGCGGGCCGTCGTTGTTCGGGCTCGCCGAGCGTTGCTGCGCGTGGTCGTGTTCGGGCGCGCCGAGTGGTAGGGCACGGGCTGTCGTAAAGGGCTGAACAGCGAAGTGGCCGCACCGGGCTTCCGGTGCGGCCACTTCGAAGCTTGCCTCAGTCGTCGAGCCAGTCGAGCGAACGGCGCTCGCCCCGCCCGGCTGGCTGCTGCGGACCACCGCGGCCCGAATGCGGCCCGGCCTGGTCGTCGCCGTAGTAGCCGCCCTGGTCGTATCCGCCACGCGGGTCGTAGCCGGCGCCGCGCTGCTGAGGCACCTGCTCGTAGCCACCACCCTGGTCGTAGCCGCCCTGGTCATAGCCGCCGTTGCCGTAGCCGCCACCGGACTGGCCGCCGTAGCCGCCGCCCTGGTCGTAGCCGCCACCACCGCCACTACCGCCACCGCGCGGCTGGCCGTAGCCACCGTCAGCGGGGCCGTAGCCGCCGCCCTGGTCGTAGCCACCACCGGGGCCGTAGCCACCGCCACGGTCGGGCTCGGGCTCGCCCCGGTAGCCGCCGCCACCGCTGCCGTAGGTGCCGGACCCGTACGCCGAGGGCTGGGACTGGCCGTAGCCACCGCCCTGGCCGCCAGCGTTGTTGCCGTCCCAGCGGCCGGTGGGCTCGTCGTAGCGGTCGCTGCCGCCGCCGTAGCCACCGCCTGAGGGCTCGCCGTAGCCGCCGCCCTGGGGCTCGCGGTAGTCGCGACCGCCGCCGTAGCCGTCGTCACCGCGACCGCCGCCGCCCGCGTACGGGCCGGCCGGTGCGGCGGGGCTGCCGTAGCCACCAGGCGCGGCCGGGCCGCCGTAGCCGTTGGCACCGCCGCGGTCGTAGCCGCCAGGGCCACCGTAGCCACCGCCGCTGGTGGGGCCGCTCGGGGTGCCGTAGCCGCTGCCGCTGATCGGGCGACCGTACTCACCGCCGGCCGGTGCGCCGTTGGGCCCGCCGTAGCCACTGCCGCTGGTGGGGCCACCTGGGGCGCCGTAGCCGCTGCCGCTGGTGGGGCCGCTCGGTCCTCCGTAGCCGCTGCCGCTGGTCGGGCCGCTCGGGGCGCCGTAGCCGCTGCCGCTCGTGGGCCGGCCGTACTCACCGCCGCCGCCCGCCGACCCGCGACCGTAGGTGCCGCCGCCGCTGGGGCCACCGGCCGGACCACCGTAGCCGTTGCCCGAGGCGGGAGCCGCACCGTAGACGCTCGTCGCGCCCGCGCCACCGGGGCCGTAGCCACCGCCGGCCTGGGGCGGCGCGAACCCGCCCTGGCCGTTGTAGCTGGGGCTCTGCGGCGGGAGCGGCGCGCCGTACGGGTCGGGGAACTCGTCGGCCGGCGGCACCGGGCTATGCAGCATCGTGGGCGCGTCGGCCATCGAGGGGCGCCCGATCATGGTGGGGGCGGCACCCGCGCCGGCGCCGGCGATCCTGGTGGCGTCGTTGGCGGGGTGGTAGACGCCCTGCGCGCCGGGCACCGGCGTGCGGCCGCCGGGGCGCATCGGCTGCTCCGGGGCATCGTCGTCGACATCGTCCGCGCCATCCTGCTTGCGTCGCACGATGAGGAGCACGATCGCACCGACGCCGAGGGCGACGAGCAGGCCGCCGACGATGATCAGGAGCCACGAGCCCATGCCGCCGCCGGAGCTGTTGGCGACGGGCTGGGCGGCGAGGTCGGACTCCTCGGCTGCCGGCTCCTCGCTCGCGACCGGCTCTTCGGTCGGCGGAGCGGACGGGGCCGCGGAGGGCGTCGCCACCTTGGTGGACTTCAGCGCGAACGTGCCCACCGTCACGGACTGGCCGGCGCCGCCGGTGACCTTCTTCTCGTCGACGTCGCCGTAGTCTTCGTGCTGCACACCGACGAAGATGTCGCCGACCGCGATCGGCTGGCCATCGCAGCTGGTGAACCGGTAGTTGCCGCTGCTGGTCGTCGTGGTGTTGCAGCGGTGGTCCTTCGAGTCGAGCAGCGCGACCGAGACGCCCTCGATGCCCTCGCCGGTGGTGGTGTCCTTGACCTTGCCAGACACCTGCCTGACCGACTGCTCCTGTTGCTGCTGGGGGCCGCGCACTGTCATGTTTCGCTCGGCGTTGCCGCTGCCGTCGCTGCTCTCGACGCGGATGCGCAGCGTGCCCTGCCGGGTCTGCCCGGCCGGCACGTTGCCACCGACCAGAGTCGCGTTGAAGTTGGCCGTCTGTCCGGGGTTGATCTGCCGCTGCACGTCGCACTCGCCGCTGCAGGAGAGCCCGTCGAACGTGCTGACGCTGATCTGGAACGACGTCGGCGTCTGGTTGTTGTTGCGGACGCTGTACTGCAAGGTGGCCTGCTGGCCGGCGTTGATGGTGCCGGAGGAGAGGTTGGTGATCTGGACGTTCGGGTCTTCTGCGAAGGCGGGTGCGGGAACGGCGACGAGAGTGCCGACAACCAGCGCCCCGACCACACCGGCGCGAAGCATCCAGGCTCGTCGGTGCGTAGTCACGTCCACCGCCCTTCCGTTTCCTTCATCCCGCTCTCGGCCGCCGCAGCACAGCAACCAGCCCGTGACAAGTACACCGTCGGCAACTATGCCTTGTTCGGGGGTACCGGCGCGACCCAGGGGCGGGACCTTGTGTGGAAACTGAGGGTCGTATCGTCCCGACGTGTCCCCTGCGCACAATAAGTCCGTCGTCTTGGAAGCGGTCCTGGCGGCGCTCGACGCGGGCCAGGTGCCCGAGCGGTCGATGCTGCGTGATGCCGTGCGGGAGCTCCTCTCCGCCCTCGCGCGGCGCGCTCCCGGCCGGTCCGTGGAGGTGCGGGTCCCACCATACGGTGCGGTACAGGTCGGTGCCGGTCCACGACACACCCGAGGCACGCCGCCAAATGTCGTCGAGATGGATCCGGTCACCTGGGTCCAGTTGGCCACCGGCCGGGTCGGCTGGGACGAGGCGGTTACGCAGGGGCGCATCACGGCCAGCGGTACCCGGGCCGACATATCCGGCTACATACCTATGTAACACCGTAGTGATTTGACGATCTCGGTAACGAGAGGAAGCCAAAAGGTGGCTCTCTGTTATCAGCCTTGCCTCGCGTACACTGTGGCGACAGGAAGTCCCGGATCAGCACTGAGGAGCGGCAGGTGCCCCGAGGCGACGGCCGGTTGAGCCACGACCTCGACCCCCAACGGCCCGGCCCGCAAGATGCTTGCGGCGTGTTCGGTGTCTGGGCGCCGGGGGAAGAGGTGGCAAAGCTCACCTATTTCGGTCTGTACGCATTGCAGCACCGTGGCCAGGAGGCCGCGGGCATCGCGGTCAGCGACGGCTCGGGCGTGGTGGTCTACAAGGATCTTGGCCTCGTCGCCCAGGTCTTCGACGAGCCGACGCTCGCCAGCCTCCGCGGTCACCTCGCCATCGGGCACGCGCGCTACTCCACGACCGGCGGCTCGACGTGGGAAAACGCGCAGCCCACGATCCGCGCGACGCCGGCCGGCACCACGATCGCGCTCGCGCACAACGGCAACCTGGTCAACACCGCCCAGCTCGCGCGCGAGGCGACGGGCCGCGGTCTCAACTCCGACGGCGCCACCTCTGACACCGCTCTTGTCACCATGCTGCTCGCGAGTCGCCCCGACCTCTCTGTCGAGGCGGCCGCGATGGAGGTCCTGCCTACGCTGCGCGGCGCGTTCAGCTTCGTGTTCATGGATGAGACCACGCTTTACGCCGCACGTGACGCACACGGCGTGCGGCCCCTCGTGCTGGGCCGGCTGGAGCGTGGCTGGGTGGTCGCCAGCGAGACGGCGGCGCTGGACATCGTCGGGGCCAGCGTCGTGCGCGAGGTGGAGCCCGGAGAGCTCATCGCCATCGACGAGCACGGGCTGCGCTCGGCCCGCTTCGCCGCGCCCGAGCCCAAGGGCTGCCTCTTCGAGTACGTCTATATCGCCCGCCCGGACACCACGATCGCCGGCCGCAACATCCACGCCGCGCGCGTGCAGATCGGCCGCCAGCTCGCCAAGGAGCACCCGGTCGAGGCCGACCTGGTGATCCCGGTGCCCGAGTCGGGCACGCCCGCCGCGATCGGTTACGCGGAGGGCTCCGGCATCACATACGGCGCCGGCCTGATGAAAAACCCATATGTCGGGCGCACCTTCATCCAGCCGTCGCAGACCCTCCGCCAGCTCGGCATCCGGCTCAAGCTCAATCCGCTGCGGGAAAACGTCCGCGGCAAGCGCCTAGTGGTCGTCGACGACTCGATCGTCCGCGGCAACACTCAGCGCGCGATCGTCCGCATGTTGCGCGAGGCCGGCGCGCTCGAGGTGCACGTGCGGATCTCCTCTCCGCCGGTCACCTGGCCGTGTTTCTACGGCATCGACTTCGCCACCCGGGCCGAGCTGCTCGCCAATGGCCTGGATGTCGAGGGCATCCGCCGCTCGATCGGCGCCGACACGCTCGGCTACGTGTCGCTCGCCGGTCTCATCGCCGCCACCGAGCAGCCGAAGACGCGACTGTGCCGCGCCTGCTTCGATGGCGAATACCCGATCGATCTGCCGGCCGGCAACCTGATCGGAAAACACGTGCTAGAAGGCGTCGACAAGCGTGTCGTCGCCGACAGCGGCACCGCGGGGGCGCCGCATGACCACGAGGCCGGGGCGGATCGCTCCGCGCCTGGCGCACATCCGCTCGTCGCCAGTCCGGGCGGCGGCGACGCGCTGCACCGCCCGTAGCCAGTTCGTCGAGAGATCCTCGACCGCTACCCGACGCGGCCCGCCGCGAAATGCAAAAAAAGGGGAGAACCGTGACGCACGTGACCGAGCGCAGCAGCAGCGCGGGCACCAACGGTGCCGGATCCAGCCGCCAGCCGTGGAGCGCGGGGTCGAGTCGGTCCGGCCGCAAGCGCACCGTGACGTACGCGGACGCCGGTGTGTCGATCCACGCTGGTGAGCAGGCGGTCGAGCTGCTGAAGTCCAAGGTGCACCGGACGCTGCGGCCGGAGGTCATGGGCGATCTGGGGGGCTTCGCCGGTCTCTTCCGGCTCGACGTCAAGAAGTACCAGAACCCCATCCTCGCCTCGTCCACCGACGGCGTGGGCACCAAGCTGGTGATCGCGCAGCAGCTCGACATCCACGACACGGTCGGCATCGACCTGGTCGCGATGGTCGTCGACGACCTGGTGGCGTGCGGCGCGGAGCCGCTGTTCCTGCTCGACTACATCGCCTGCGGCGAGGTCGTGCCCGACAAGGTGGCCGAGATCGGCGCGGGCATCGCCGACGGCTGCCGCTACGCGGGCTGCGCGCTCCTGGGTGGCGAGACGGCCGAGCACCCCGGCGTGCTGCGCCCGGATGAGTACGACCTGTCCGCCACCGGTGTGGGCGTGGTCGAGGAGAGCGAGATCCTCAGCCGCGAGCGGGTCGAGGTCGGCGACGTCGTGATCGCGATGGGCTCCTCCGGCCTGCACTCCAACGGCTTCTCGCTGGTCCGCCATGTGCTGCTCGGCGCCGGCCGGATGCGCCTCGACACGGTGGTGGAAGACTTCGGCCGCCAGCGCACCCTGGGCGAGGAGTTGCTCACGCCGACCAAGATCTACGCCCGCGACTGCCTCAAGCTGATCGAGGAGTGCGACGTGCGCGCGCTGGCCCATGTGACCGGCGGCGGCATCCCCGGCAACCTGGTCCGCATCCTGCCCGAGCACGTCGACGCGGTGGTCAACCGCTCCACCTGGAAGCCGCAGCCGATCTTCGAGCTGGTGCAGGCCAAGGGGCGCATCGACGACGCCGAGATGGAGTCGACGTTCAACATGGGCGTCGGCATGTTCGCGATCGTCTCGGCCGCCGACGCCGACCGGGCGCTGGCCTTCCTCGCCGGTCGCGGCATCGCCGCCTGGCAGGCCGGCGAGGTGATCGAGGGCACCGGCATGGTGCAGATGATCGGCCAGCACACGCGCGGCTAGCGCATCGCGCCGCTGATCTGGAGCAATCGGCACGGGTGGATTCACCAGCGCGGATATATCCTAGATCGACGGGGCGGCGGCGGAGGAGTTGCGCGGTGGCGGGCCAGCAGCAGGCGTTCAGCGGCATGCGTGGCATCGCCCCGATACCGACGTACGTCGTCATGCAGCCCACGACCCTGTGCAACCTCGACTGCGCCTACTGCTACCTGCCTTTTCGTTCCGACGACCGCAAGATGCCGGCGGCGGTGTCGGCGGCGGTCGCCGGCTCGGTCAACGAGTGGGCTGCCGGCGGTCGCTTCTCGGTGGTGTGGCACGGGGGTGAGCCGCTCGCGGCCGGGCGGGAGCACCTCGCCGCCCTGCTGGCGCCGTTCGACCGCGGTGTCGAGCACCATGTGCAGACCAACGCCACGCTGATCGACGACCGGTGGTGCGACTTCTTCGCGGCGCACGAGATCCGGGTCAGCGTGAGCGTCGACGGGCCGCGCGAGCGCAACGCCGAGAGGGTCACCCGCGGCGGGCGACCCTCGTACGACCGGGTCATCGACGGCATCGAGGCGCTGCGCCGCCGCGGCATCGGCTTCTCGGCCCTCTGCGTGGTGGCGCGACCGGAGCCCGGGCTCGCCGCCGAGCTGTACGCATACTTCCTCGACCTCGGCTGCGACGTGCTCGGCATCAACATCGAGGAGCAGGAGGGCGTCAACGCCAGGTCCAACGCGCGCGACCCGGCGGCGGTCGCCGGCTTCTGGTCCGAGCTCGTCGGTGCCTGGCGCCGCGACCCCCGCATACACGTGCGCGAGGTCGAGTGGTCGCTGCGGTACGCCGCCGCGGTGCTCGACGGCACCGCCGACGAGGTGCTGCCCCGGCAGCTCGACCCCATCCCCACCATCGGGTACGACGGCTCGGTGGTCCTGCTCTCTCCCGAACTGGCCGGCTTCACCGATCCCCGGTACGCGGACTTCACCAGCGGCAACGTGTTGACCAGCCCGCTCCCTGAGATCATCGCGGGAGCGGCGACGGGTACGCCGTGGGTCGCCGAGTTTCTCAGTGGAGTGGAGGCGTGCCGGGCCAGCTGTCCGTACTTCGGCTTCTGTGGCGGTGCGCATGCCGCCAACCGGTACTTCGAGCATGGGCGTTTCGACGGTACGGAGACCGATCACTGCCGCAACAGCAAGATCCATCTACTAGAGGGAGTGTTGGACCATGCCCGAGACCACGAGCCGCCGGCAGCCTGACGGCGCTGTCGACCAGGCCGCCCCCCTCGATCCGGTGGCTCAGCGGGTGCACGCCGCCCAGGCCGGGCTGAACGCTTTGCTGTCCGAGGCGGAGGAGGCCCGCCGCCAGCGCGCCGAGGCCGCCTCGACGGACTCCGGCGCGGTCTGCGCCTGGAACCACTTCGAGAACATCCCGACGTTCTACAACTGGAACAACCGGCCTCGCTGATCCACCAACCAGCCTCGATCAGGGCGCCCCGACGAGAACGGGGTGCCCTGATCGCATTTGGCAGATGACCTTCGCGTCAGGCAGGTGACGTGGCGCGGGCACGCATGAGCACGCGGCTGTCACCGCGTGCTCAAGTGTGACTACCGGTCAGCGGGCGCGGCGCGCCCAGTCGTCCGGATCGTCTGCGTCGTCGTCCTCGTCATCGTCGACGTATTCCTTGTAGTCGTCGTCGAAGTCGTGGTCCGACTTGCCGCTGCCGGAGAGTTCTCGCTGCAAGGCGGCGAGGTCGGTGTTCGGGGAGTGGTACTTCAACTCCCGGGCCACCTTTGTCTGCTTGGCCTTAGCACGGCCGCGCCCCATGGCTCGACCCCCTCGCACAGAATTCGGGGCAGCCCGAAGGCGGGCCCCGATGACGTCAGGCATCTCTCGTGGCTCTTACGGTACATGGGGATGCGGCGGTTCGGCACCTCGGGTTACCCGCGCCACCCCCGCGCGTCGCGCGAGTTCGTCCGGATCCGGCCTCAGCGGCGGGTAAGGGTCGTTTCGGCGAAGCGGTCATGACTGAAAAATTCCCCAGCTGGACAGCACGGTCTCCATGGTCATGGCGGACCGTGGGGGGTGGTGGAGCGCTGCGTACCGGGATCCGGTCCATCAGTTGAGATGGATGGAACGCAGCCGGCCAACCTCCGCCATCCGCCGCTCAGCCAGGTGATCGGCGGCTACCGCGGGCGGTACACCGTCGGCGTCGGCGAGCCGGAGGATGTCGCGCGTCGTCTCGTAGATCCGGCTGGCGCGGAGCTTCGCCCGCTCGAAGTTGAAGCCCTCGATCTCGTCTGCGACCTGGATCACGCCGCCCGCGTTGACCACGTAGTCCGGCGCGTACAGCACGCCCCGGTCGGCGAGCAGCTTTTCGATGCCGGGGTGGGCGAGCTGGTTGTTGGCGGCCCCCACGACCACCTTGGCGCGCAGGGCGGGCACGGTGTCGTCGTCGAGCGCGCCGCCGAGTGCGCAGGGCGCGTACACGTCGATGTCGGACGTGATCAGCGTGGTCGTGTCCGGGACGATGTCGACCTGCGGGTACGCCTGCCGCACGAACTCCACGGCCTTCTCGCTGACGTCGGTGGCGACCACCTTGGCGCCGTCGTCGAGCAGGTGGCGCACGAGTACCCTGCCCACCTTGCCCAGCCCGGAGACGCCCACGCGACGCCCGGCCAGCGTCGGTGCGCCCCAGGTGTGCTCGGCGGCCGCGCGCATGCCCTGGAAGACGCCCCAGGCGGTGAGGATGGAGGAGTCGCCGGCGCCGCCGTGCTCCCGGCTGCGGCCGGTCACATAACGGGTCTCGCGGGCCACGACGTCCATGTCGGCCACATAGGTGCCGACGTCGCAGGCGGTGTAATAGCGGCCGCCGAGCGACTGCACGAAGCGGCCGTACGCGCGCAGGAGCGGCTCGGTCTTGATCCGCTCCGGGTCGCCCCAGATGACCGCCTTGCCGCCGCCGAGGTCGAGGCCGGCGACCGCGTTCTTGTAAGCCATCCCGCGGGAGAGGTCGAGCACGTCGCGCAGGGCATCCTCTTCGCTCGCGTACGGGAAGAAGCGGGTGCCGCCGAGTGCCGGGCCGAGCGCGGTCGAGTAGATGCCGATGATCGCCTTGAGGCCGGTCTGCCGGTCCTGGCAGAAGACGACCTGCTCGTGCGCTGTGGAGTCCTGGCTTTCGGCGCTGGTGAACACATGCATGGACAGCCTCCGGGCTGGGTCGGTGTGCACCCTTTTGAGGTGCGGCGACTCGAAGGGCCGGCAGCGGTGTCGCCGGCCGTGATCCGAGCGTAGTGCGGCCGCCGGTGTGCCTGTGTACCCCAGAAAGCGGCTGGCTCCGACACGCTGTCCGGTTGATGAAGAGGTTCATTGGTGACGCCGACGTCGTAGGCGTACTTTTTCGTGGGAGGATCGCGCCGTGCCGTCGCTGTTCGCTTCGTATTTGCGTGTCTATGAGCCCTTGACCGCCTTCGACCGCGACCGTCAGATGTTCTGGCGGCGGTACGTGCGGGAGGGTCGCGCGGTGGCGCCGCTCGAAGGGCCGGGCCGCCAGCGCACGGCTGTGCTGGAGGCGCTCGGTGCCGGCTGGACCCGGCTGCCCGACCTGCCCGACGAGGCGTACGTGCTGGAGGCCGACGACACTCTCCTGGTCTGTCCCTGGAACCTGCGCGTGCGGGTCGCTGAGGCCGCTCTGAGTGCCCGCGACGGGGTGCCCTCGGTGCTGGCCGACGCGTTCGTGCCGCCGATCCTGGCCGGCCAGGCGAAGGCGATCGTCGAAGACTGGCGCAGCGGTGCCCGAGTGCTCGAGCACGGGGTGCCGCGGGTGCACGAGCAGATCGCCACGTGGGGCGTACCGCTGCGGTGGTTCGTCTTCGTCGACGCCGAGGAGCGCGAGCTGGTCACGCGGCGGGGTCGGCGAGCGCTGCGCTACCGCACCGAGATCTCCAAGGCACGGCGGCGGGCCCACCGGGGCGTCTCGGTGCTCCGCAAGTCGGTGGGAGACGCGCCGATCACGGAGGCGGTCGAGGAGGGCGCGCGTTGGTTGGAAGAGTTCCATCCGCGCTCGGTGGTGGAGCTCGACTACGGAGGCTTGGTCGACCTGCTCTCCGACGAGGTGCTGGAAGCGGACGATTCGCCCAAATTGGTGGCCGCTGGGCTCGCCGGGCTCTCCCGTGGTGACGCCGACGCGGCGACCGAGGCGTACGAGAAGCTGGTGTCAAGGTGGCGCGCGGTGCAGTTGCTGGAACGATGCAATTAAGGGTGATTTCGGCGCACTGGGCGCGCTCCCAGAGAGTAGTCGGCAGGTAGTTGCCTAATCACGAAGCGTGACAGAGCGTCCAAAAAAGACGGTTTCTGGCGTATAAAATCAGCATAAATCGGTCATTGCTCATCCGTCCATCCAGGGACGTTAGGCCGTTCGGCCCATGTCGGACATCGGGGACTAGCCGGACCATGGGAGACGCGTCGGCCGGCGGGACCCCGGCCGATGTCTATAGGTATGTGGAGGAGTGACCGATGGCATCGCGTACGCATGAACCAGAGCCGCTACTCACGCCGGCCGAGGTGGCGTCGATGTTCCGTGTTGACCCGAAGACCGTGACCCGGTGGGCGAAGGCGGGCAAGCTCAGCGCAATCCGGACCCTGGGTGGCCACCGGCGTTACCGCGAGTCGGAGGTTCGCGCCCTGCTCCAGGGGCAGATTCCCCAGCAGCGCCAGGGGGACTGACGGACCGCTCTCCCAGTCGAAAGCCTTCGTGCGAGGGGCGGGACACCAGAAAAGGTGTCCCGCCCCTCGACTGTTTGCGGCCATTTACGAGAAACAAGATTTGGGCTGCGGACGTCGCGGTAGCTCGGATCTGTCTCTTTGAATAAGCCCGCCTAGGCCATGGCCGCTTCGGGGGTGACCAGGGCGCCGTCGCGGAGCATGAGCACGCGGTCGGCCATGTCGATGAGGCTGGCGTCGTGCGTGGCGACCAGGGCGGTCATGCCGCGCGCCCGCACCAGCGCCCGCAGCAAGTCCATGATGGAGCGTCCGGTCTCCGAGTCGAGCTGGCCGGTGGGCTCGTCGGCGATGAGCAGCTGGGGGTCGTTGGCCAGTGCCCGGGCGACCGCGACCCGCTGCTGCTGCCCGCCGGAGAGCTCGTACGGCCGCTGCGCCGCGTGCGCCCCCAGCCCCACCATCTCAAGCAGCATCGCCACGCGCTCCTCGCGCTCCGCCGCGGGCACCTTGGCCAGCCGCAGCGGTACGCCCACGTTTTCCGCGGCGGACAGGATCGGGATCAGCCCGAACGACTGGAAGACGAAGCCGATCGTGCCCCGCCGCAGCGCCAGCAGGTCGTGCTCACCGGCGGCGGTCACGTCGTGCCCCGCCACGTGCACAGTGCCGGCGGTGGGGCGGTCCAGCCCGCCGATGAGGTTGAGCAGCGTTGTCTTGCCGGCGCCCGAGCGGCCCCGGATCGCCACCAGCTCGCCCTTCTCGGCCGTGAAGCTCACGTCGCGTACGGCGTGCACGACCTGGCCGCCGCCGGTGAAATCGCGGCTGACGCCCTCGACCCGTACGATCATTTGTCACCATCCCCGCGGCGAACCTCGACATGGTCGGGCTCGAGGTTGAGCTTGACCCGCTCGCGTAGGGCCAGCGATTCGACGAATGCGGCCGGCAACTGCATGCGGCCGGCCCGGTCGAGCAGTGCGTACTCCTCGGTCACCAGCTCGTGCGAGCCGTCGTCGGCGACCCGGGCGGAGCGGCGTACCTCCGAGGCGGTCCGGCCGTCGCGGATCGCGACCGTGCGACGGACCTGGGACGAGACCTGGGCGTCGTGCGTGACCACGACGATCGTGACGCCCAGCTCCGCGTTGATGGTGCGGAGGGCGCCGAAGACCTCGCCGGCGGTGGCCTCGTCGAGTTCGCCGGTGGGCTCGTCGGCGAAGAGCACCTCGGGGTCGTTGGCGACCGCCACGGCCACCGCGCACCGCTGCTGCTCACCACCGCTCATCTGTGGCGGGCGGCGGTCGGCGCAGTGCGCGACGCCCACCATCTCCAGCAGCTCCTTCGCGCGGCTGCCGATCTTGCGGCGGGCGAGGCGCATCGGCAGCTCCACGTTTTCCGTGGCGGTGAGGTACGGGAGCAGGTTGCGTGCGGTCTGCTGCCACACGAAGCCGACCATGTGCCGCCGGTAGCGCAGGCGGCGCTTCGCCGACATCGTGAGCAGGTCGACGCCGGCCACGCGGGCGATCCCGGCGGTCGGCACGTCGAGGCCGGAGAGGATGTTGAGCAGCGTCGACTTGCCCGATCCGGAGGCGCCCACGATCGCCAGCAGCTCGCCGCGGTCGACCACCAGGTCGAGCCCCTGGAGCGCGACGACCTCGACGCCGTCGGTCTTGAAGATGCGTACGAGGCCGTCGCAGACGATGTGTCCGCGCAGCCGGTCGGTGCCGCCAGCGCGCGCGGCGGCCCGCTCGGCCGCCCGTCGCTGCAACTCCGCCAGGCTGGGCGTGTCGGTCGCGGCGGTCATCGCTCGTCCTCGATCGCTCGCTCGGCGCCGGCCCAGGCCAGCCGCCAACCCCGCTCGCTCACGAACCCTCCTCTCCGACCCGGAGCACCTCGCCGAGGCGCATCCGCCGGTTGATGACATTCTCAACGAGCACCGCGGCGGCCAGGGCGGCCACCACCAGCGCCAACACCGCACCGATCAGGAGCGGATCGAGGGCAGTGCGTACCGCCGTGCCGCTGCTGAAGTTGGAGAGCCCGAGCGCCGGCCCGAGCACGCGGGGCAGGAACACGCCGACGAGCCCGCCGGCCAGTACGGCGATGCCGACGAGGGGCACCAGCTCGTACACGAGCAGGCCCCGACCCTGACCGCCGGAGAGGCCGAGCGTGCGGAGGCGGGAGAGCACCTGCCCGCGTACGCGGGCGCCGGCCAGCACGGTGAAGCCGACCGCGAGCAGCGCCAGCGCCGTGGCGCCGACCGCTCCGGTGGTGAACGTGAAGGTCAGCACCTCGTTGGCGCCGGTCTGGTCGAGGCTGCGGCGGTGGTCGGACCAGGTGGTGACCGTGACGGTCTGCGTGGAGCCGGGCGCGCTCGCCTCGTGCAGTGCCTGCGGGCTCATCCCCTCGCCGGCGACGAGGAACGCGTCCGGCGCCACCACCGAGGGGTCGGGCAGCGCCTGGAGCGGCAGCACGATGAACCGCCCGGCCGTCGGACCCATGCCGGGGAACGTGTCGGCGACGGCGGCCACCGTGAAGCCGTACGTGTAACTGCCCATGGTCGCCTCGCCGCCATCGGCCACCGCGTCGGCCAGGTCCGGTGAGACCAGCGCCGGCATCGGACCGTCGCTGGGCCGGGCCTCGACGAGCGCCGCCGGCAGCGAGACCCCGGCACCACTCGCCGCGATCACCTCGGCCAGTGCCGTGGCATCGACGACCGCGACCTGCACCGAGCTCGTGGCCCCGTTGGACTGGGTCAACCGCGAGGCCGGGTCGAGGGCGAACGGCGCCACCGCGGTCACGCCCGGCACGGCGGTGAGCCGCTCGGCGGTCGCCGCGGCGAACGAGTATCCGGCGACCCGCACGTCCGCCGGGATCTCCAGATCGGTGGCGCGGTCGCGGGCGTCGCCGATCGACGACATGACCACACCGCTGAAGATGCCGGTGGCGATCGCCACCACGAGTACCGCGAGCGGCCCGATCGTGACCGGGGCGCCTCGGCCGGCACGCGCCAGACCGAGGAACGCGACCGCGCCACGGGCCCGGGCGGCGATCCGGCCGAGCTGGCCCAGCGGCCACGGGAAGATCCGCATCGCGATGATCGCGGCCCCGACCGCGAGCAGTACGGGCACCGAGGCGAGGTACGGGTCGACGCCGCCGTCCGCGCTCAGCCCGCGGCGGCGCAGCAGCACCGCGCCGAGGCCGGCGACCAACAGGAAGAACAGCTCCGCGGTGAGGCGGCGTATGGAGGGCCGGTGCCGCACGAGGTCCTGCCGGCGCGCGGTGAACGACAGCCGTCGCTGGCTCGCCGCCGCCAGCAGCGGGATCGCCAGCGTGGCGACCGCGCCCGCGGCCACGACCAGCCAACCGGTGGCCGCCGGGCGTCCCGGTACGTACGTGCCGAGCAGCCAGCCGACCGCCGCCGCGAGAGGGAGTACGACCAGCGACTCGGCCAGCGACCGCCCGCCGATCGCCGCGACCGTGCCGCCGCGGGCGCGAAGCAGCGCGAACTCCTCCCGCCGCCGCTCCACCGCCAGCGCCGCCGCGAGCGCGATCAGCCCGAGGAGCGTGGCGACAAGCCCGGCCTGTACGACCGCGAGCAGCGCCGACACCGCCCGGAGCTGGCCGTCGAACCGGACGAGCGTGGCGTCGAGGTTGGTCGAGGTGCTGAGCCCGGGGCCAGGCGGCGTGCGTTTGACCTCCGCCAGCGCGGTGGTGACCGCCTGGAGCCCGCCGCCGTCGAGGCGGCTCTCGTCGACCCGGTACCGCCAGGACAGTGACGGCGGCCCCAGCGAGAGCACCGCCCTGGCGAGGCCCGCGCCGTCGGTCATCGCGAGAGCCGCCGGCGGAGTGTCCGGCGGGAGGCCGGGGAACGGCTCCAGCGCCAGCCGCATCGACTCCCACGCGCTCTCGGCGCCGTCGAGCGGCTCGAAGACGCCGACGACCGTGACCGGCGCGGTGCCGCCGACCTGGTTGGGGGCCGGGTCGATCCGGAGGGATGTGCCCACCGGCGCGGCGAGCTGGTCGGCGACCCGCTGGGAGAGCGCCACCTCGATCGTGTCGGTGTCGGAGTCGTTGGCCGGCCAGCGGCCGGTCGTGAGGCGTACCCGCTCCGGCGCCCCGGCCTGCGTGCGCAGGCCGAACTGCGTACGCGGGCCGGACGGCGCGAGTGTCATGCCCTCCAGGCCCGCGGTGAACCACGCCTCGCCGACCAGCCCGGGCAGGGGCGCGGGCAGTCGGTCGCGGTAGGTCGTCAGCGCGTTTGCCGCACTGGCCAGCGTCGGATCGGTCGAGAGCGACTCCGGCCGCTCGAAAAGAGTGATGTCGCGGGCGGTGTACGGCAGCCGCCCCACGTCTTCCCGCAGCGCCTCGTCGCTGAGGTCGTTGGCGAGCCGGGGCGCGGCGGTGATCAGGAGGGCGGCGATCAGCGTGAGGGCGGCGAGGAGCCCGAACTGCCCGGCGAAGACCCGGACCCGCCAGAGTACGGCCCTCATGCGTCCGCTCCGATCCGTAGCTGGGCCGCGATCAGCCGTTGCCGGGCGGCGAGCGCCACCGAGGCGCTGAGGGCGAGCGTGAGCAGCAGCAGCCCGGCCGCCGTGGCGCCGACCGGCGACCACACCACGGTCAGCAGCGGCTCCGGCACCGGGCGACCGGCCGCGGGCGTGAGGATGACCAGTGGTGCCATGGTCGCCGCGACGCCGATGCCGACCACGAGCCCGACGAGTACCCCGACGCCGGCGAGGAACGTCTGCTCGGCGACCAGCGAGCGGCCGAGCAGCCGAGGGCTGGCACCGAGCGTGTGGAGTACGGCCAGTTCGCCGATCCGCCGGCGCGCGGTGGCCCGGATGTCGACGCCGATGCCCATCGCCGCGATCACCACCGCGCCGAGGGCGGCGGCGAAGAGGGCCGCGCGGGCGCCCACGCCGTACGGGTCGCGCCCCGCCTCCTCGGCCGCGGCCCGCCGGTCGAGCACCTGGATACCGGAGAGCGCGGCCGCCGCGGTGGCGGTGGCCTGCGGATCGTCCCCGGTCGCCAGCCACCACTCCTGCGGCTGGCGCACCTCGCCGTACCCGTAGAAAGCCTCCGCGGCCAGGGACGGAAGGTCGGCGAGCAGCGCGGCGGCGTCTTCGGTGCCGGGTACGGCCGCGACCGTACCGGCAATCCGCACGCCGACCTCGTCCTGCCCGAGCGACATGCGCGTCTCGTCGCCGTTGCCCAGGCGCAGCGCGGTGAGGGCGGCCGGCGTGGCGACCACCGGCACCGGCTTGGCCTGCCGGACCCGGGTCACCACGAGGTTGAGCGGCTGCTCGTAACCCCAGAGGCCGGCGTTCTCCTGCGTGTGCTGGGCCGTGGGGCCCTCGCCGCCGGTCGCCTCGGTGCCGGCCCGCGTACGCGCCTGCCACTGCCCGGTGGCGGCCAGGTCGACGGGCGAGTCACCGGCGACCAGCGACCGTACCCGCCAGCTCACCTGGAAGCCAGCCGGCCCGCTGCTGCCCACCGTGAACCCGGCGAGCCGTGCGGGCAGCAGGTGCTCGGGCAGGTCGACGGCGAAGCGGAGCGGCTGGGCGTTGGTGCTGACACCGAGCGGGACCCGCTGGTAGCCACCGGGCACCGCGAAGACGGCGTCCGTACGTACCTCCGGCTCCGGCGGCTGGTAGAAATCCGACGTCCAGTTTGCGACCTGGGTGACCACCTCGCCGGAGATCCGCCGGGTCTCCGCGGGCAGTTCGACCACGGGCGCCTCGGCCCGGCCCTCGCTCAGCTTCGCGAAGAGGGCCTGCGGGGAGCCGCCCGCGACGTCGTCCCGGATGCGCACCACACCGGCCGCCGCCGCCGCGTCGAGCGAGATCACCGACGCGCTGGTGCTCTCGGTGCCCAGCCGCAGGCTGTCGCGCCAGGCCGGCAGCGCGGTCTCGGCACCGGGCAGCGCGGTGATCTCGGCGGCCCGGCCCTCGGGCGCGTACCGGGTCGCCTCCACGAGCCGCAGGTCGGCGCCGACGCTGTGGTCGGCCTGGTCCACAAGGGAGCGTTCGGACGTGCCGGCCAGGCACCACGCGAGCGTGCTCACCGCGACCGCGAGCGCGAGCAGCAGCACCGGACCCGCCTGCGGCCGCCGCCCGGCCTGCCACATGCCGAAGATCGTGGCGGTCCACGGCTTGCGGTCGACGGCCCGCTCGGCGAGCCGGGTCAGCGGTGGCAGTGCCCGCAGCGCGATGGCCGCGCCGGCCAGCACACCGAGCGTCGGGCTCGCCGCGAGCAGCGGGTCGATGCCGAGGTTGCCGCCGGCGAGGGGGGAGGAGTACTGCCGGAGCTGGAACCAGCCGAGCACGGCCAGCCCCACCAGCGCGATGTCGAGGCTGGCCCGCTGGGCTGCGGCGCGCCGGGTCGGGCGCGAGCGGCTGGCCATCTCCGCCACGTACGTGTCGCCGCGGCGCAGCGCCGGGCCGAGCATCGCCACCGCACAACCGGCCGCGGCCAGCGCGGCGACCGCCCAGGTCAGCGTGTCGAAGCGGGGCGCCAGCCGGAGCGCGCCGGCGGCGAGCATCGGCACGCGGTCCACGTACTCGAGGATCTGGCTGGCCAGCAGCGGCGCGAGCACCGCCGCCGGGAGGACGACCAGCGCGGCCTCGCGGGCGGCCAGGCCGGCGAGCTGGAGCCGTGCGGCCCCGCGCGCCCGCAGCAGCGCCGTCTCACCACGGCGTTGCTCGTTCATGAGTACGGCGACCAGCACGAGCGCGTATCCGCCCAGCACCACCATCAGCAGCATCGGCGTGATGAGTGCCGAGCGGCCGACCATGTCCGCCCGTTCGAGGCGCTCGGTGAGCTGGTCCAGGCGGGAGGTGACCAGGCCGGAGGAGCCCAGCCCGATGTCTTCGGCGAGCGTGTCGACGGCCTCGGTCGCGGCCCGGGCCACGCCGTCGAGCTGGGCCAGCGATGCGCCGGCGAGGTCCGGCTCGACCAGCCACGCCGCCGAGGCGCTGGCCGAGAAGCCGCTCAGGAAGTCGGCCCGGTCGACGACGAAGGGCCCGTACGTGGACGACTGCGGCGCGGCGCCGTCGCCGACCCCGGGGGCGAGCCGCCAATACGGCGCGTTGGGGTCGCGCGGGCGCCAGATGCCGGACACCTCTATCTCTGAGGAGGTGCGGCTCAGCCGGTCGTGCACCGTGATCCGGTCGCCCACCTCAAGGTGCAGCGTCCGGGCGGCCGCCTCGGCGAGGGCGGTGCGCCTCGGCGTCGCGCCCGGCTCGGGCCAGGCGCCGCCGACCAGGTCGGCGTGCTCGGCGAGCCCGTCGAGGAAGGTGACCGAGGCGAAGACGACGCCGTCCTTGTCCGGGTTGGCGTCACCGACCTCGCCGGTGAGCTGGCGCCCCACCGCGTATCCGGCGGTCGAGACGCGTGCGTCCAGGCCGGCGAAGCCGTTGGCGTAACGGTCGTGGACCGCCGCGTCGCGCTCGGCGAACGCGGTGCCGCCCGCCGGGCCCTGGATCAGCACCGACCGTTCCTCGGGGGCCGCGGACGCCACGGCGCTGCGCGCGCCCGCGTCGACCACCTCTCGGCTGTAGTCGGCCAGGCCGGTGAGCAGTACGGTCGCGATCAATGTCGCACCTGTCGCCGCGAAGAGGAGATTCTTCACTCCACGGGCGCGACGAAACACCAGCCTCATGCGTCTCCGTCTCTTTACCGCCTACGCGTGATGGATGATCGAGGCTGCGGAGAAGGTTGGCATGGTTACCGGAACGTAATCTGGGACGGCCGCGCCTAAATGATCTCTGAGTAGTGAGAAACCCGCACTCTGATTCGCTCATGGCCGTTAGCGTCGTCACATGAGGGTCCAGCGGGGCCGGCTGCTTCGAAATGCCGCCGGCAGCCTCGGCATCCTGCTGATCCTTGTCGTCATCGCGGTGGGGCTGCCCGCGGTCGATCGCTCCTTTCCCGCCGAGCGTGCCGTCCCGCACCACCTGCCGTACGAGGTGGGCGGCGGCGTCTCGGTCGTACCTCCGGCGGGAGCCGTGCTCGACGTGACCCGCACCCGCCCCACCGCCCGCCAGGGCACGGCGCTGTTCGTCCTCGGGCCGGTGCGGTACGTCCTCGTGGTCGCCCCCTTCGACGGCGACCTCGACGGCGCGGTCGACCGCCTGCGGCGCAAGGTGACAAGTGCCGACGGGCAGCTCGACGCCGGCCTGCCCGCGCTCACCGGCACCGGGCTGGGCGGGCGCTCGGGCGCGTACACGACGCCGGACCGGGCCGGGCGGTACGCCGTCTTCCTCGCCCCCACCGTCTCCATCGAGGTGACCGTGAGCGGCACCGAGACCCAGCTCGAAGAGATCGAGCCGGTGATCGCCGCGAGCGTCGCCACCATCACGTACCAGGAGCGGATGTGACCGCCGCCGCGGGCTGCCCCGGTGGCCACGGTGTGCCCCCGCGCAGCGCCCGCACCGCGCCCGTACGCCCCACGCCGGCCTGGGCGGTGGCCCGCAAGTCGCTGCTGCTGCCCGCGTTCTGGCTGGTCGCGCTCCTGCTCGCGGTGGGCGCCGCCCGGATGGCGATGCTCATCCGGCAGGCGGTGGCCGAGTACCCGGTGGCGACCATCACCGCGCTCGCGCTCTTCGCGGTGTACGCGGTGCCGTTCTGGCTCTTCGTCGCCGCGCTCGACTATCTGGAACGGGAGCCGCCGCTCCTGCTCGCCACCGCCTTCGCCTGGGGCGGGCTGGTGGCCACCACCGTCTCCGCGCCGGGCAGCGTCGCGATCCAGAACATGCTCGCCAAGGGGCACTCCCCGGCCTTCGCGGCCGCGTGGGGCTCGGCGATCGCCGGGCCGACCGTCGAGGAGGTAGCCAAGACGCTCGGCATCGTCGTGATCGTGCTGATCGCGCGGGCACAGATAAACAGCGTGCTCGACGGGGTCATCTACGGCTCGCTGGTCGGGCTCGGCTTCCAGGTGGTCGAAGACATCGTGTACGCGGTGAGCGCGGTCAACGCCGCCGGGCGTGGCGACGAGGTGGGGCCGGTGCTCGCCACCTTCTTCGTCCGCGGCTTCCTCGCCGGCCTTTGGAGTCACACGCTCTTCAGCGCGCTCGCCGGCGCCGGCGTGGCTTCCGTGCTGGTCCGCACCGACCGCACCCTGCGCTTCCGGATCGGCGTGGCGGTCGCCTGCTTCCTCGGCGCGTGGGCCTGCCACTTCGTCTGGAACTCGCCGCTGCTCACCGTGGAGGCCGGCGACAACGGATACCTCCTGATCGCCGTGCTGCTGACGAAGGGCATCCCGCCGCTGCTGGCGATCCTGCTGCTGGTACGCACCGCCCGGCACCGCGAGGCGGACTACTACACGCAGCAGCTCGCCGCGCTGGACGACCCGGACATCGCCACGCCCGCCGAGCTGAACGTGCTGAGCATGGGACACCTGCGCGCCAATGCCCGCCGGCACGCGTACGCCCGGGCCGGCGTGCTCGGGCGGCGGGCGGTACGCCGGCTCCAGCGGGCCCAGGCGCGCCTGGCGCTGGAGCTGAGCCGGGCGCAGACCACGCACGACACCGCCTCGGTCGAGCAGTGGCGCGACGAGGTGCTGCGGCAGCGGGGGCGGTTGCGCCTGCTGGGGCATCCGGAGGCGGTCGCCCGCGACGTGCGGCGTGGCTCGATGCGCCGGCGGATGCTCACGCTCGCCATCGCGCTGCTGGTCCTGACGGCGGCGTGCGCCGCGCTCTCGCTGTAGACACACATCAGGGGCGCCCCTCGTGGGACGCCCCTGACTCTGCACCTCGTGCTGGCTCTACGGGGTCGGCGGGTGACCGCCGTCGCCCTCGACCACCTGCTCCGGCGTGCCGTCTTCGTCCAGGTCGCTCATCGTGACGTTGACCTTGCCGTCGCTGTCCGTGTCGAACTGGAAGAGATCGGGCTTGCCGTCGCCGTCGGTGTCGGCCGCCCAGAGGTCGGTCTTGCCGTCGCCGTCGGTGTCCATCTTCAACAGGTCGACGCGCTCGTCGCCCCTGGTCTCAACCGTTTCCTGCGGCTCGCTCATGCTCGTCCTTCGCTTGCGGTGTCTGCGGTCCCAGGTCCCTGGGGCCTGCCGACAGGCCCCAGGGCACCCTAAGCGGCGGTGACGATCCGTGCCAGCCGAAGCGAGAGTCAGCTAGCGGCGTACGGGTTGACCGGCTGCTGCTCGGGCCGGCCGTCGTGGTTGGTGTCGGTCACGGCCACGTCGGGCGTGCCGTCGTTGTTGGTGTCCACGAAGGCCACGTCGGGCTTGCCGTCGTAGTCGACGTCGGAAATCCAGGTGTCAGCCTTGCCGTTGTAGTCGGTGTCCAGCGTGACGTGGTCGATCTTGCCGTCGTCGTTGTGGTCGACGGCGACGTAGTCGATCCGGCCGTCGGCGTTGGTGTCGGCGAGCGCGGCGTCGAGGTCGCCGTCGTCGTCGTAGTCCTTCAGGATCGTGTCGAGGCGCCCGTCGTTGTTGCTGTCCACGTAGACCGTGTCGGCGTTTCCGTCACTGTCGCTGTCGTGCTGAACGAGGTCCGCGTATCCGTCCCCGTCGAGGTCGACCACCACGTCCGTGGAACCGTCCACATTGTGCTTCACGATCGAGTCCGGCTCGCCGTGCGGCTCGGTGTAGTGCTGGTCGTGGCCGTACGGCTGGTCCTGCACCGGCTGGTCGTAGCCGGTGTCGTGGCCGCTGTCGCCGCTGGCGCCGAAGCCCTCGTGACCGGTGCTCGGGTCGTCGGTCAGGGTCGGGTCGTCGAACTCGCTCATCGTGGGCTCCGTTTCGGTCTCGCTTCGTTGATGAGGGAACCGTACGGCGCGCACACCACCCCACGGATCCCGGAAACGTGCCAGGCAGACTGACTGGGCCTGTTTCATGAGGGTCGGTCGAGCCGAGGCGGAGTCCAGGCGGCGTCCGGTGGTGCCGGGCGGAAGGTCGCATACCGGTGTTGTATGTGGCCTTTCGTCCGGTGCCGCCGGTCGTCGTCTGGGCCCGCCGCAGGCCGGCCATGCCCTCATGAAACAGGCCCTATTGGCGCAACTCCACGCCCGCTGCGACGAGGGCCTTGATGACGTTCGCCGACTCGCCGTAGCCGATCACCAGTACGGCATCCGCCTTGAAGTCCCTGATCTGATTGGCGCCCTCGCCGAAGTCGAGCGGCGCGGCGGGGTCCTCCGGCGGGTCGTACGTCAGCAGCTTCAGGTTGCCGGCGTCGATACCGGCCTTCTCCAGCTCGGCGCGGACGTTGCCCTGCAGGCCCTCGCCGTACGAGTCCTTGCGGGCCACGATCGCGATCTGCTGCGAGCCGTCCCGCATGATCACATCGGCGAGCGCCTTGCCCTGCAACAGGTCCGAGGGGGCGGTGCGGAAGTAGAGCCCCTGGTCGTCGACCTCGCTCAGCCCGGCGTCGGTGTTGCACGGGGAGAAGAGGATCAGCCCGGCCTTGACCACGTCCGGCAGTACGGCTCGGGAGATGCCCGAGGCACCGGCCCCGATGATCACGTGTACGCCCGCCGCGACGTGCGACGCCACGGTCTCCTTGGCCTTCTCCGGGTTGGTGCCGTCGTCGCCGTCGACCCACTCGACCGGCTGGCCGAGCACGCCACCGGCGGCGTTGACATCGCGGATGGCGAGCGCGGAGCCGGCGGCCAGCGGTGGGTTGGCCAGCGCCAGGTCACCGGTCTGCGGCAGCAGGCCACCGATCTTGAGGGGCGCGCCGGTCTCGGCCTGGTCGCGCCCCTCGGTCGGGCGCGGGGCGGGGGCCTGCTTGGTGGTCGTGGTCGCCTCGTCGCCCGCGCCGACGAACTCGGTCTTGCCGTCGTCGAGGCGGTCGCTCGAGTCGAAGTGCATGGTCGCGTAGCTGGCGGTGGAGGGCTCGCCTGCGTCGGTGAAGCCGCCGCGCTTGAGCGAGACGCCCCGGTACTCGATGTCGCGACCGGCCCGCGCGAGGTCCAGGCAGGCCTTGGGAGTGTCGCAGCGCTCGCCCTCGGTGGTCACGCCGTTGATGTACTTTGCGATCTCGCCAGGGCTGGTGCTGCCGGCGAGCTCGGCGGCGAGGGAGCTGATCACCACGGCGTCATAACTCTCGCCCGCGTAGACGAAGTCGCCCAGATCCTGGTCGACCGAGCGCAGCCGCTTCTTGAAGTCGTCGCTGAGCGGGGTCATCGGCGTGGTGCCCTTCATGCCCGCCAGCAGGCCCGCCTGATCCTTGAATTGGTCACCGAACGAGTTGATCATGTTGCCGTCTGAACCGTAGAGACGGACCGGATTAGCGGTGTTCTCCTCCGGTGTATCCGATGTACCGCAGCCGGCGATAGCGAGCAGGAACGCGGTGCAGGCGGCGATGGCAGCGCTGCGCGAGCCGTGCATGAGGTTGTCCTCCCTCCCCGGGGGTCGGCGGGGGTCCGGTGGGGACACTAGCGTGCCTCCGGGTACGCAGTGTGACTGCGGTCGCAGGCCATTCTCGTACGGGCGAGTAACCTCCGCTGCGTGGAACCTGCGGCAGAGGTCTCGAAGGGTACGCACTCGCTCGATCCTGGCGCGCTGGCCGAGCGACTGGGGATCACCGTCGTCGAGGCGTCCCCCGAGCGCGTGGTCGGGACGATGCCGGTCGAGGGCAACACGCAGCCGATGGGCCTGCTGCACGGCGGCGCCTCGGCGGTGCTGGCCGAGACGCTCGGCTCGTTCGGCGCGGTCACGCACGGGAGTACGATCGGGCGCCCCTTCGCGGTTGGAGTTGATCTCAACGCGACGCATCACAAGGCGGTGCGCGCGGGCACGGTCACGGGCGTCGCGACGCCGGTGCACTGCGGCGGGACGATCGCCACGTACGAGATAGTCATCACGGACGAGAGCGGCGCTCGCGTCTGCACGGCCCGCCTGACCTGCCTGTTGCGAGCTGCCTGAGAAGAAGCTGTGTTGGCGTGAAGTCATTTCGTCGCGCACACCTTGACCACGCGGCATACCCTTCGCCTCGTGACCGAAGTTCCGTCAGAGGCGTTCGACGACGCCGCCCAGGTGCTCCGCAGCGCGCTGGCCGGCGACAGTGACGCCGTGGTCGGGGCGTTCGACGCGGTGGTCGACCGGTCCGGCGTCGCCGGTGCGTACGGCGTGGCGTGGTGCATAGCGGCCACGATGGTCGGTGACAACGTGCAGCGCGGGCGCTGGACGCTCGACTTTCCCGGGATCGACGAGGCTCGCTACGACGCACGCTGGGTCGCCCGCTTCGTGAGTGCGTACGCCAACGCCGACGCCTCCACCGGCGAGGCCCTCTTCGGCGCCGCCCTCGCCGACGGCCAGCTCCCCGAGTGCCTCCTGACGCTCGCCGGCTCGGCCGTGGCCACGCTGCGCCGCCGCGCCGCCTGACCCGCGTCGCCTGACTCGCGCCTCCTCAGCGCCCGTCGAGGAGGTATCCGGCCACGACCGGGGCGAGCGTCTCGTGCGGTACCCCGTGCCACTCCCCGGCCAGGCCGCGGTGCGTGCCGTTGGGCAGGGCCTCGACCACGGCGGCGGCCATGCCGGTCAGGTCGCCGGAGCTGCCGTGGCTGCCGATGACCAGCGTCGGCACCGTCACCGACCGGACCAGCGGGAGCGACATGGCGTCGGAGAGGCGGCAGTCGTACACCAGCGTGTGCGCCACCGCCTCCAGCGCCGCCCACACCTCCGGTGACATCTCCGCCATGATCTCGTCGGGCACGCCGATGCCCCGGTGGAACGCCTCCACCGCGTCCCGGCGGCGCCCCGCCTCGACCAGCGCCGCGATCTCGGCCGTGAACGCGCTCTCGCCCCCGGGCGCCTCGACCGGCTCGATCGGCGGCTCGAAGAGCGCCATCCGGGGTACCGGCAGCCCGGCCGAGGCCGCGTGGAGGGCGAGCAGGCCGCCGGAGGAGAGGGCGTATAGGTACGCCGAGCCGCCCGCCGCCGCGATGAGCGCGGCGATGTCGTCCACCTCCCGGTCGATCGCGTACGGCGGTGTGTCCGTGCTGGTGCCCCGCCCGCGCCGGTCGTACACGTACACGGTGAAGTCGGCCGCCAGCAGCTCCACCGGCGCCGGCAGGGGGCGGAAGTCCCGGTAGTTGCCGGCCGCGTCCACCACGATGAGCGCGGGACCGGTGCCCACGCGCTCGTACGCGATCGAGGTGCCGTCGCGCGAAACGACCTTGTCCATCTCTCGTCCCTCCGTCTGGTTAGCTGGGGCTTCGGGACGTAGTCGAACGGCGAAGGCGAGAATCGACAGTGAAGTACGTCTGCCTTTTCTACGCCGACGAGGCGCGCGTCCTGGCGATGTCGCAGGCCGAGGTCGACGCGCTGATCGACGAGACCACCGCCCTGGAGGAAGACCTGCGGGCGAGCGGCCAGCTTGTCGTCGGCCAGGCGCTGGAGCAGGTCGAGTCCGCCGTGACCGTACGCGTGCGCGACGGCCGCCTCTCCGCCACCGATGGCCCCTTCGCGGAGACGAACGAGCAGCTCGGCGGCTTCATGCTGATCGAGGCGCGCGACCTCGACGAGGCCATCCAGATCGCCGGGCGGATCCCGAGCGCCCGCCTCGGCAGCATCGAGGTGCGCCCGGCGTTCGACCTCATGCGCGAACACTCGTGACCGATGTCGACGCCGTCTACCGCGCCCACTCCCGGCGGGTCCTGGCCACGCTGATCCGCCTGCTGGGCGACTTCGACCTGGCCGAGGAGGCGGTGCAGGACGCGTTCGTGGCGGCGGTGGAGCAGTGGCCGCAGACCGGCCCGCCCGCCAACCCGTACACGTGGCTGGTCTCCGCCGGCCGCTTCAAGGCGATCGACCGCCTGCGCCGGCGCGCCCGCTTCGACGCGCTGCTCGGCGAGCTGGCCGCGCGGCTCGCGCCCGCCGCCGCGGAGCCGTTCGAGGAGTCGCCCGACCTCCCGGACGACCGGCTGCGCCTCATCTTCACCTGCTGCCATCCGGCCCTGCCCGCGGACGCCCAGGTGGCCATGACGCTGCGCGAGGTCTGCGGCCTCACCACCGAGGAGATCGCGAGGGCCTTTCTCACCGGGCCACCGACCGTCGCCCAACGCATCGTCCGGGCCAAGAACAAAATCAAGACCAACCGCATCGGGTACGCCGTGCCGCCGCCAGCCGAGCTTCCCAGCCGACTCGATCCGGTGCTCAGCACGGTGTACCTGATCTTCACCGAGGGATACGCTCCCGCCTCCGGCGAAGCCGTGGTCCGCGCCGACCTGACCGGTGAGGCGATCCGCCTGGGCCACCTGCTGGCCGAGCTGCTGCCCGACCCCGAGGTGCGGGGCCTGCTCGCGCTGATGCTGCTGCAAGACTCCCGCCGCGACGCCCGCACCACGCCCGGCGGCGACCTGGTGCTCCTGCCCGACCAGGACCGCTCCCGCTGGCACCGCGACCAGATCACCGCGGCGGCCGACCTGCTCGCCCGCGCAAGGGCCTCGGGACAGGTCGGCACGTACGCCCTACAGGCCCGGATCGCCCTCGTACACGCCGAGGCACCGACCGCCGAGGCGACCGACTGGCCCCGGATCGTCGACCTGTACGACCTGCTCACCCGCGCCGACCCCTCCCCGGTGGTCGCCCTCAACCGCGCGGTCGCGCTGGCGATGCGCGACGGCCCGGCGGCGGGCCTGGCCGAGCTGGACGCGGTGCTGGCCGGCGGCAGGCTCGACGGCTATCACCTGGCCCACTCCGCCCGCGCCGACCTGCTCCGCCGCCTGGGAAGGGTGACCGAGGCACGAGCCGCGTACGAGCGGGCCCTCGCCCTGGTCCGCCAGGAACCCCAGCGCCGCTTCCTGAAACGCCGCCTCGCCGACCTGCCCTGAGGCCCGCCCTCCGGCAAGCAAAACGCCCACCGGCGAAACCGCTGGTGAGCGCTGCTGTAGCCCGGCGAAAGGCTATGTGGCCAGGGGCGGGGTCGAACCGCCGACCTTCCGATTTTCAGTCGGACGCTCGTACCAACTGAGCTACCTGGCCGCGTCATGTTGACCGCGGTCCTGACGGGACTTGAACCCGCGACCTCCGCCTTGACAGGGCGGCGAGCACTCCGACTGCTCCACAGGACCTTGCTCTCCGGCTGGGCCGGACCGTGCCCCCAACGGGATTCGAACCCGTGCTACCGCCTTGAAAGGGCGGCGTCCTGGGCCACTAGACGATGAGGGCGGGCCCCGCCATCATTGCACATCACAAGTCAGGCAGCTTTGCTCCCATCCGGCCCCGCCGGAGGCTTCGAAAGCATACGCGACGTCCGACCTTCCTTCCAAACCGATACCGGGCGCGTCACATTCCCCGCAGAAGACCCAAGGCGGCGGCTCAGCGGAGCAGCACGATCCCGTACTTGCGCTTCAGCTCCTCCACCATCGCAGGGCAGGCGGCCAGCGTGCCGTTTCGGTCGCCGCCGCCGTCGTGGAGCAGCACGATCGAGCCGGGGCGGGCCTGGTTGATGACCCTGGTGCGGATCGCGTCGGCGCTCGGCTTCTTCCAGTCCTGCGGGTCGACGTCCCAGTCCAGTGAGGTCATGCCCAGTTCGCGGGAGACCTTGACGGCCGCGGGCGTCCACCTGCCGCCGGGGTGACGGAAGAACGCGATCTTCGCGCCTGGTACGGCCTTGCGGATCTCCCGGTTGGTCGCCTCAAGGTTGGCCCGGATCTCCGGCTCGGGCTTGGTACCCAGGTCGAGCTCGTGGTGCCAGGTGTGGTTGCACAGCGTGTGGCCCTCGCGGATCATGCGCGCGACCAGCGCCGGATACGCCCGCACCTCGGTGCCCACGACGCAGAACGTCGCCTTCACACCGGTCCTGCGCAGCAGGTCGAGCACCTTGGGGGTCCACACCGGGTGCGGGCCGTCGTCAAACGTCAGCGCGACCTTCCGGCTGCCGGTGAGCCGCCGCGTGTCGTGCGGGCCGATCCCACTGCGCGGCTTGGGCGTCTTCGGTGACACGGCGGTCGCGGTCGGGGTCGGGCTCGATGCGGCGGAGGGCGTGGGCTCCGGCGGCGAAGGTGAGGGGACCGTCGCCTCCGGCGGTGGGCCCAGACCCTGCTCGGTCGCGATGGCCTCGATCGGCTCGCGGGCCAGGACCCATCGCCCGCCGACCAGCAGCGCCAGTACGACCAGCGCGCTGATGACGGCGGCTCGGTGGGTCACGTCGCGTACTCCCGACGGTTCGGGAACAGAGCGACAAAACCCTACTAGAGTGACCCCTGAGAATCGAGATGTAGCTTTGAAAGCACGCCTGCCAACCACGGGGCGTAGTCGTCGGGTCGCGTATCGATGCCGCTCAGCGCCTCGCCGAGCGGCGTCCAGTGCAGCTCGGCCACTTCGGCGGGATCGGGGCGCAGCGAGTGGTCGGCGGCGATCCGCCCGAGCAGCACGTGGTCGTACTCCACCTCGACGCGGCCGGTCGCCGGGTCCTGCGCACGGTACACGTACACGCCGATCTCGGTTAGCGGCACTGGCGCCAGCCCCAGCTCCTCGCCAAGGCGGATGGTCGCCGCCTCCGTCACCGCCTGTCCCGGGGCGGGGTGGCCGCAGCAGGCGTTGCCCCAGCGCAGCGGGAAGCGGGTCTTGACGGCGGCCCGCCGCTGGAGCAGCACGCGCCCGCCAGGGGCGGTGAGCAGCACGGAGAACGCCCGGTGCAGCATGCCTGGTGAACGGTGCGCGGCGGCTACCGTCGCCTCACCGACCGGCCGCCCCTCTTCGTCGACCAGCTCGACCAGGTGGGCTTCCCGACCCGCGCTCACGCCGCGCGTCCCGTCACGCGACGGGCGGCGAGCTTGCCGGAGATGAGCACCATAGGTACGCCCACGCCGGGCTGCGTGCCGGAGCCGACGAAGACCACGTTGTCCAGTGTGGAGTGGAGGTTTCCCGGGCGGAAGGGGCCGGTCTGCCAGAAGGTGTGCGCCGCGGCGAACGGAGTGCCCGCCGCCATGCCGAGGTCCGCCCAGTCCGGCGGTGTGACCACATGGGACACTTCCACGCCCTCTCCGAAATCCTTGTAGCCCCGGGCTTCCAGCACTCCGATCAGCTCGGCGGCGTACCGCTCGCCGAGCCCGCCGCGCCAGTCGAGGTCGCGGCCACGGAGCAGGTTGGGCACCGGGGCGAGCACGTAGTACGCCTGGCGGCCGGGCGGCGCCAGCGAGTCGTCGGTGCGGCTGGGGTTGGTCACCAGCAGCGAGGGGTCGGACATCAGCGTGCCGCGCCGGATCACCTCGTCGAACGCCCCCTGCCAGTCGCGTCCGAAGTGGAGGTTGTGATGCGCGATCCGGCCGTACTCCATCCTGGATCCGATGTGGAGCACCACGCACGACGGTGAGTAGCGCAGCGGGCGGTGGCGGCGTGGCGGCAGCAGGTCGCGGCGGGCGACCGGCAGGTCGGGATTGAGCACGACGACATCGGCCGGGATCCGCTCACCAGCGGCGGTGTGCACCGCGACCGCCCGCCCGGCCGACGTCTCCACGCGCGTGACCGTGGTGCCGTAGCGGATCTGGACCCCGTGCTTCTCCGCGGCGCCAGCGAGCGCGCGCGGCACGGCGTGGATGCCGCCGCGCGGGAAGTACACGCCGGCCACCGAGTCGAGGTAGGCGATGACCGCGTAGATCGCGAGCGCGTCGCGCGGGGCGAGGCCGGCGTACATGGCCTGGAACGAGAAGACGCGCCGAGTGCGGGGGTCGGTGAAGAACTGGTCGATTTTGGACTGGAGCCGGCCGAACGCGCCCATCGCGAGCAGCTTCAACAGGTTGCCGGTAAGCAGGTCGGTGGGGGAGTCGAGGTTGCGTTCGACGAAATCGGCCCGCTCCAGCTCCCAGAGCCGCCTGGCGTACTCCACGAAGCGCAGGTAACCGTCTGCTTCGGACGGTCCGCAGACCCGCTCGACCTCGGCGGCCATGCGGGACGGCTCGGTGATGACGTCCAATGTGGAGCCATCGGGGTAGTGCGCGCGGTACGCCGGGTCGAGGCGGCTCAGCTCGATCCAGTCGGTCAGCCGCTCGCCCACCGCGTCGAGCGCCTCGGCGATGAGGTCGGGCATGGTGAGCACGGTCGGGCCGGTGTCGAACTCGTACCCGTCCACAGTCAACCGCCCGGCACGCCCGCCAGGCACCGCCTCGCGTTCGAGCACGGTCACCTGCCGCCCGGCACCGGCGAGGTGCAGGGCGCAGGCGAGACCACCGAGGCCGGCGCCAACCACCACGACGCGGTCCGTCCGCCCACCTACTCTCCGCACGCGATCGAGCGTAGCGACTACCTGCGGAAATGCCCTACGGGCTCCCGCTTCCCGGCCGTCCCGGTCACCCGTTGGTGGCATGCTGGCGGCATGGTGCGGCAGGTGGACGTCGTGGTCGTCGGGCTGGGCGTGGGCGGCGAGGAGGTGGCCGGCAAGCTGGCCGAGGCGGGCCTGTCGGTCGTCGGCATCGAGCACAACCTGGTCGGTGGCGAGTGTCCGTACTGGGGCTGCGTCCCGAGCAAGATGATGATCCGAGCGGCCAACGCGCTGGCCGAGGCGCGGCGGGTCGAGCTGCTCGCGGGGCAGGCGCGGGTCGAGCCCGATTGGGCGCCGGTCGCGCGGCGCATCCGCGAGGAGGCCACCGACACCTGGGACGACACGGTTGCCGTCGACCGGTTCACCGGCAAGGGCGGGCACTTCGTGCGGGGGTACGGCACGCTCACCGGCCCGGGGCGGGTCGAGGTCGGCGGCGAGGTCTACGAGGCGCGGCGGGGGATCGTGCTCGGCACCGGCACCTCGGCCGTGATCCCGCCGATCGAAGGGCTGGCCGGCACGCCGTACTGGACCAACCGCGAGGCGATCGAGGTGGAGGAGCTGCCCACCTCCCTCGCCGTACTCGGTGGCGGCGCGATCGGGCTGGAGCTGGCGCAGGCGTTCGCCCGCTTCGGCGTACGGGTCACGGTGATCGAGTCGCTCGACCACGTACTCGCGATGGCGGAGCCCGAGGCGTCGGAGCTGGCCGCCACCGTGCTCGCGCGGGACGGCGTCGAGTTCCGGACCGGGGCGCGGGCGGAGCGGGTCGGGTACGGCGGTGGCGAGTTCACCGTGCACCTCTCCACCGGGTCGCTGGTCGTCGCGGAGAAGCTGCTCGTGGCGATCGGCCGGCGAGCGCAGCTCGGCGACCTGGGCCTGGATTCGGTCGGCCTCGACTCGGACGCCGAGCACATCGAGGTGGACGACCGTATGC
The DNA here is from genome assembly GCF_042433955.1 of Phytohabitans kaempferiae. Classification (NCBI taxonomy): domain Bacteria; kingdom Bacillati; phylum Actinomycetota; class Actinomycetes; order Micromonosporales; family Micromonosporaceae; genus Phytohabitans; species Phytohabitans kaempferiae. The sequence goes on from NZ_JBHLUH010000003.1 coordinate 55,432, forward strand.
GGGCCGGCGACGGGGTGTGGGCGGTCGGCGACGTGACCGGGCGCGGCGAGTTCACGCACATGGCGATGTACCAGGCGGGCATCGCGATCCGGGACATCCTCGGGCAGGAGGGGCCGCCGGCGGACTACCGGGCGGTGCCGCGCGTGACGTTCACCGATCCGGAGATCGGCGCGGTGGGGCTGACCGAGGCGCAGGCGCGGGAGCGGGGCCTGCGGGTGAGCACCGCCCTGGCCCAGGTGCCAAGCTCGGCGCGGGGCTGGATCCACAAGGCGGGCAACGACGGTTTCGTCAAGCTCGTGGCCGACGCCGACCGGGGCGTGCTGGTGGGCGCGACGTCCGCGGGGCCGGCCGGCGGCGAGGTGCTCGCCCCGCTCACGCTTGCGGTGCACGCGGCGGTACCGGTGGAGACGTTGCGGAGCACAATCTACGCGTACCCGACTTTTCACCGCGCGATTGAAGATTCCTTGCGTGATCTGCGTTAAGAACCCACCAGCGGGCTGGTCTGAGATGTCAGTTCTTGCAGCCGCTTGCCGTACGATTTCGCCGTGACACGACGCCTTACCGAGGTCGCCAAGAAGGCGGGGGTCAGCGAGGCCACCGTGAGCCGCGTGCTCAACGGCCGCGAGGGCGTGTCCGAGGCGACCCGTGCCGCGGTGCTGACCGCACTCGACGTGCTCGGCTACGAGCGGCCGTCCAAGCTGCGCGGCGAGCGTGCCCGGCTGGTCGGCCTGGTGCTGCCCGAGCTGCAAAACCCGATCTTCCCGGCGCTCGCCGAGGCGGTGACCGGCGCGCTGGTGCAGCGCAGCCTCTCGCCGATCCTCTGCGCCCGCACGATCGGCGGTGTCTCCGAGACCGACTTTCTCGAGATGCTGCTGGAGCACCAGGTGTCCGGCGTGATCTTCGCCGGCGGCAACTACGCGATGGCCGACGCGCCGCACGACCACTACCGCACGTTGCGCGAGCGAGGGCTCCCGGCGGTGCTCGTCAACGCCGGCGTCGAAGGGCTGGGCTTCCCGAGCGTCTCCACCGACGACGCGGTCGCGGTCGAGCAGGCGTACGCCCACCTGGTCTCGCTCGGCCACCAGAAGGTCGGCGCGCTGCTCGGTCCGGAAGACCACGTGCCATCCCGGCGCAAGCTCGACGCGCTCCAGGCGGCGGTCAAGGGCAGTCCGGAGGTTACCTGCGACGTCGAGCGCGCCAGCTTCTCGATGGAGGGGGCCCGCTCGGCCGCCACGCGCCTCGCCGAGCGGGGCGTGACCGGCATCCTCTGCGCCAGCGACGTGCTCGCGCTCGGCGCCGTGCGCGCGGTCCGCCGGCTGGGCAAGCGCGTGCCACAGGACGTGTCGATCGTGGGCTACGACGACTCGGCGATCATGACTTGCACCGACCCGCCGCTGACCACCGTCCGCCAGCCGATCGAGGCTATGGGCCAGTCCGTCGTTGACCTCCTCGTGCAGCAGATGGAGGGGGTCGGCGTCCCGCCGGAGGAGCTGCTCTTCGAGCCGGAGCTCGTGGTCCGCGGCTCGACCGCCCCGGCGCCCAGGAGCTGATCACCCCAAACCCGACCTGATCAAGGCGTTCCCACCTCGCGGTGGGCGCCCTGACTGGTTCTGGTCTGCATCCCGGTTCTTTCAGATACTAGTCGTGTTCTTGCGTATTCAAGTTTGGCTTTGTATCGTCATCGCCACGAAACAGGGCAGTCGCGCCGTGGCGGCACCGTGGCTGCCGCAACCACCAGACTGGAAGGATCGGACCGTGGCGGCCCAGTCGGGTGATCCGTACTCGATGCTGGAGCTGTATAGGACGGCGTTGCGCATCCGGCGCGCGGAGCCTGCCCTCGGCGAGGGCGGTATGCGGTGGTTGCCCGTGTCCGACGGTGTCCTCGCCTTCGCGCGCGAGCCCGGCTTCGCGTGCGTGCTCAATCTCTCGGCGGTGGCCGTGCCGCTGCCCGCGCACGCCGAGGTGCTGCTCGCGAGCGGCCCGCTGGATGGCGACGCGCTTCCCGTCGATACGGCGGCCTGGCTGCGTACCAGGGGATGAGCGGTTTGTGGGCGGTGCCGCCGCCGGGACAGTGGCGCCGCTCACAAACCCTTTCTGCCGGTTTTCGTGCGCCACCGGTCCCGAGAGCCGGTCGGATCGATCAGGGCGCCCCGCGTACCGCGGGGCGCCCTGATGTCGTTGGTCTCACGTAACAATGTGGAACATCAGGGGCGTGCGTAGCCCGTCTACGATCAGTCGGATGACTTCGAGAGGTGTCGTTGTGCGTGGGGTCACACGGTTAATCGTTGTTCTGGTATAGAGATTTCACTTAGCGTTGAATTACGTAAACCGTGGATGAAATCTCGGTGGGGGACGGCGATGGCAGTCACGGAAGAGGCCGCGCGGCCCGCCGCGGGTCCACATACAGCACTACCTGTGCGGCCAGGGCCGGGGCGCCCTAAGGCCGCACACGTGCGCGAACTCGTCATCGAGGTGATCTTGATCGCCTCGATGATGGTTATTTACCAGGGCATACGCCATCTCGCAGACGGCCAATTGGGCGTTGCTTTCCGTCATGCGGACTGGGTTTGGGCAGTCGAACGGGCACTTCACCTGCCCAGTGAGGCCGCCATTCAGGATTGGGCGCTGTCGTGGGGGCCGACGGCGCGACTGGCAAACATCTATTACGTCGGCGTCCATTTCCCCGGCACGATCGCGGCGATGGTGTGGCTGTGGATCCGCCACCGCCCCGACTACCTGCGTATGCGCACCGAAATGGCGGTGCTCACCGGCGCCGCGCTGGCCGTGCACGTGGTCTTTCCGCTCGCGCCGCCGCGGCTGGTGCCCAGCTTCGGCATGGTCGACACGATGATCCTCACCGGCCCCTCGGCCTACCCGGACAACAGCACCGACGGTGTCGCCAACCAGTTTGCGGCGATGCCGTCACTGCACGTCGGCTGGGCCCTACTCGTGGCGATCGCGCTCATCCGCGTCACCAGCGGCCGGTGGCGGTGGCTGGCACTCGCCCATCCGATCCTGACCGTGACCGTCGTGGTGATCACCGCCAACCACTACTGGCTCGACGGCATCGTCGCCGGTTTGCTGCTGGTCGGGGCGATCCGGCTGGTGAGCTTCCGCACGAGATACGTCGGGCGGTTGCAAGGGCAGCCGCTGCCGAGTTTCTCCCGCGTGCTGCTCTAGCGGATCTGGTCCAACAAAAGCAGCTTTGGGCTGCCGCGATGACCGTCGTGGTCCCGGCCGCTGCTCCCGCGGCCTCGCCCGCCGTCGTTGGTCGGGCTTCTGTGGGCGGCCTCAGTCTGTGGCGCCGCCGCTGTTGTGGTTTGTGATGCGAGTGCGCCTGCGGCGGGAGCGCTCCGGCTCCGGCGTGCTTGTTGGTGCGCTGTCGCGCTCCAGGAGTAGACCGTGGACGTTGACGGCCTGCCGGAGGGCCGTCGATTACCAAGATCTGCCTGGGCGTCATTGAGCCACGCATGCGGCACCAATCTTGACAGTGACAAGACAACCTGGCACTGTGGGATGTGCGTTGAGTTGAGGAGGAGTCATGGCGAGCGAGTTGGAGCGTGTGGGCAACGCGGAGCGCGAGTCGGTGGCGGCGCTGCTGAGTGACGCTCTCGCGGCGGGCTACCTGGAGACGGAGGAGTTTGACGAGCGGTCGGCGGCCACCTACGCCGCACGTACCCGTGTCGAGCTCGACGCCCTGGTCGCCGACCTGCCGGCGGGCTGGGTGCGGGCCCGGGCCCGTGACCGTCGCCGCGAGCGGCACGCCGCCGGCGCCCGACTGGGGATGCAGGCGCACGTCGCGGCGTACGTCGCGGGCTCGATCCTCATGCTCGGCATCTGGGCGGCGGTCGGGATCAGCAGCGGCGCGTGGTACTTCTGGCCGGTCTGGCCGATCCTCGGCTGGGGCGTGGGGCTGCTCGGGCACGTGATCCCGGTGCGCGCCGTGCTGGAGGCGCAGGCGCGCCGTCCCGTCGGCCGCTGAGGCACGCACAAGCGGAAGCGGCGCGCGCCACAACGGCCGTGCCGCTAGCGCGAGGGATCAGGAGCGGCGGCTGCGCTGCCGCGCCTCCCTCCGCTTGTCGCGCAGGCCGAGCAGCACGCCGATCTGCGCGCCGACCAGGCTGGCGGCGGTGAGCACGGCGGTCACGGCGAGCGGCAGGTTGAGTCCTTCCTTCCCGCCGGGTCGGGCGGCGGCCGCTCCCGCGCCGACCGGCTGGCGCTCGGCATCTTCGCCGTCTTGCACGGTGGGCGGCGGCGGGACGTACGGCACGGCCGGCTCCTCGGTCACCGGGTTCGACGGCACCGGCGAGGGCTTGCCCTTCGCCTCCGTGCGATCGCCGGGGCGCGGGCTGGGCGAGCGGGGCGTGTCGCCCGGCTGCTCACCGCCACCGCTCGGCGGCTGCCCGGCGTCGGCCGGCGGGGGACCACTTTCGACCGGTGGTGGGGGATTTTCCGCCGAGGGCGGCACCGAGACCAGGCCGGTGGCGTGGCGGCGGATACCGCTGTCGGCCGCCTCCTCGGGCAGGTGCAGCATCTGGCCGGGCCGGATCACGTCGGGGTCGCGGATCTTGTTGAGCTTGGCCAGCTCCGGATAGCGGTCGAACTCGCCCAGGTAGCGGTCCGCGATGTGCCCCAGGTAGTCGCCCCGCTCCACGCGGTACACCGGAGCCTGCTCCTCGTCACTCGTGGCGGCGGCCGCGCGCTCCCAGGCCGCGGCGGCAGGTGCGGAGACGGCGGCGGGCGTGTAGGGCGCGGCGGCGTACGAGGTGTGGGGCGTGCTAGCCGCGGCGGAGGCGACCGCCGGGCTCGCCCCGATGATCAGTGCGACGCCGCCGATCAGTGCCGCCGCCATGCGCTGCTGGCGCCGCAGGCCGGGCAGCCGCGGCACGGGGATGCGCAGCGCCCGCGCCGGGATCTCCACCAGCACCGACAGGGCGAACGTGGCCCAGCCCAGCCAGCCCACCACCGCGAGCGCGCGCAGGAAGAGCTGCCCGTCGTCGCGCGTGGTGAGCGCGTCGCCGACCTCGGCCAGCGTGGGCACGTGATCGGGGAGGGGGTTGCCGGCGAACACGGCCAGCGCGATCGGCGCGCCCACCAGCAGTCCAATGAGGATGGCGAGCGCGCCCAAGCCCTTGACGACCTGTCGTAGACGCATGGCGCCGCCTCCTTCCTTGTCGCTACTCGTCGGGGGTGGTGAGCAGTACGGCCGTCGCCGTGCCGGTCACCGTGCTCGTGTCGGAGAACCCGAAGACGTCGAGAAACTTGTTGTCGTAGGTGACCGATACCTCGACCTGGATCAGCGGCACGCCATCAGGCCCGGTGGAGAACGTGGGGGGCGGCCCGCCCACGCCGGCGGCCGCCCGGTAGGCGTCGACGGCCGCCGCCGCCTCGGCCTCGTTGATCTGTGTGGGACCGCCCTCGATCGCCTGTGCCCGGTCGATCGCCTGGCCGCCCGCGCGTGCCGCCTCGGCGGCCAGGTTGTGCGCGCGCTGGAGGGCACCGAGCTGGCCGGCGCCGTCGTATGCCAGGCCGATCACCATCAGCATGCCGGCGAGCGCGATGGCCAGGAAGATGCTGACCCGCCCGTCGTCGCCCAGCCGCCGCCTCATCCGCGGCTCCGGTAGCGGTCGAGCGGTGACACGTACGTCGCCACCACCGTCTTGGCGCCCGGCACGCCCGGCATGACCAGGTCGGCGAAGGAGACGGTGCAGCTGACCGTGGCGGTGACGGTGGCCGGCTCGCCCAGCTCGGCGCCGAAGCCGCCGGTGTCGACCTGCACCTGCAAGCTGTCGCCGCAGTCGAGCCCTTGCGCGTCGAGTGTGGCGTTGGCCGCCGTCTCGCCGTCGACCTCGGCCGTCGCGGCGGTGCGGGCGAGCGACGCGGTGCGGGCCGCCTCGTGCGCGGCCAGATCGACCGCGTTCTGCGCGATGGCCGTGCGCCCCGCGACGGCGGCCAGCACGATCAGCATGAGGAACGCCGGCGCGAGGATGGCGATCTCCACCGACACGGAGCCCCGGTCGTCCATCATGGAGCGTCCTCCTCGACGAAGCGCTCCACCGGCCCGCGCGCGGTCTGGCTCACGGTCCAGCCGATGCCCGGGATCACCGACACGACGTTGCCGGTGACCGTGGCTGTCACCTGCTCGTCGTCGCGGGACACCTCGACGTCCCAGCCGACCAGCCATCCGCCCGTGCCGGCGATGAACTCGCCCGCCTGGCCCTCACCGGCCTCCGGCGAGACGCCATTGAGCGTGCGGGTCGAGCTGACCGCGACCTGGGCCGCGTTGAGCGCGACCGCCCGGGCCAGGAACCATGCGCCTACCTGGATAGAGGCGAAGGTGAGGATGAGGATCGCCGGGAAGGCGATCGCCAGCTCCACCGGGGTCGCCCCCCGATCCCGGACGCGGTCGTGGGTCAACCGCCGCCGGACCGCCACCATGGCCCGGCGGATGCGAACGACCGCGCGCTGACCCATCGGGCTACGGAGCGCCGCCGATGGAGCCCATGAACGAGTCGACCAAGCCACTCGCGGCGAGCACCACGGCGCCGGCCGCTGCCGCCAGGCCGGCGATGATGATGGCGGTCGGCACCGGGCTGTCACCCCGGTCACGCTCTCTCGGATCGCGCAGCAGCGCGATCCGCTCCCGCAGCATCTTGATCATCGGATTTCCTTTCCCTGGGGCGGTTGGCTCAGATTCGGGCCAGGAACGGGTACATGACGAAGCCGACGAGCACGAAGACCAGCAGCGCACCGGGCACGTCGAGCCGGCTGGTGATCGCCTCGGCACGGGCCAGGTTGTCGGTGCGGATCTGGTCGCGCAGCGAGTCGGCACGTACGCGCAGCGTCTCGTGCACCTGGGCGCCCTCGGTGCCGGACGCCTGCACGATCGCGCCGACGTCGCCGAGCTCGGGTACGCCGATCTTCTCGGCCAGCGTGCGCAGCTCGTCCCACGGGGACTGCATCTGCATCTGGGCGATCCGCAGCGACTCGCGCAGCCGCTCGAAGACCCAGCCGTCGCAGACCTCGGCGGCGCGTTCGAGCGACTGCACCGGGCCGTGCGCGGCGGAGAGCTGGAGCGCCACCAGGTCGAGGTAGGTGCAGATGGCCTGGGTGAACTCGCGCCGCGCCGCCTTCGCCTTGGCGAGCACGTCGGCGTGGGCGACCATCGCGAAGAGCACGGCCAGCCCCAGCCCCGCGGCCGTCGGGATGACGAACGGCAGTGACATGCCCGCCGTCCGCGCGGCCAGCGAGAGCAGCGCGGGGATGGCCAGGCCGACGAGCGCGGACAGGATGAGCGAGAGGGTGTACTGCTCGGGCGTCTTGCCGAGCAGCGCCAGCTCCTTCGCCGGCGGGCGGGTCCAGCGGGACAGCCCGGTCAGCCACTCCAGCCGCCGGCTCGGGCGGGTCTCGCGGAGCGCGGCGGGCGGATGAAGGCGGTGGAGCGCCGGGCCGAGTGCGGGAGTGGCCGGCAGCGCCTCGCGTACGACTAGGAAGATGCCGAGGCCCACCGCGGCGCCGCCGAGGATCGCGATCACGAGGTACGGGTTGCCCATCACGCCTCCCGCCGCTCGTCGGGGATCGCCAGGAAGCGCACCGGCGGGGGCGGCAGGCTCATCGCCCGGGTCCACGCCAGCAGGGCGATGAACGTGCCGCCGAGCACGACCAGCACGACCTGACCGGTGGCGGTGCCGTACGGCTCCATGTACTGCGGATTGACCAGCCCGTACGCCAGGGTCAGCATGGTCATGCCGGTGAGGAAGCGGACCGCGAACCTCGGCTGCGTGCGCTTGGCCTCCACCTCGCGCCGGGTCGCGACCTCGGCCGCGGCGGCGGTGGCGATCGAGGAGAGCACGTCGCCGAGGCGCTCGCCCCGGTCGCTCAGGTGCAGGATCAGCGCGGCGACCACCTGATCGCACATCGGGTCACCGAGCTGCCCGGCAAACGCGAGCAGCGCGTCGCGGGCGTGCCAGCCGGCCTGTAACCGGGCGGCGAGCAGGGCTACCTCGTCGCCGATCTCTTCGGGCGCGGTGGAGACGGTCGCGATGATCGCCTGCTGGAGCCCTTGGCCGGTGCTGGAGACGTCACGGAGCCGGCGGGTCCACTCGCCGACCGCCTCGATCCGGGTGATCGCCCGCCGCTCCGCCTGCCCGACGCCGAAGAGCCAGGGCGCGCCGGGCACGGCGATGCCGACCAGCAGCCCCACCATCGGCAGTCCGGTGATCATCCAGGCGAGCGCGCCGGCCACGATCGCCGATACGAGCAGTATCCGGTGGCGGCGGCGCTCGGCGGCGCTGAGGCCGGTGCCGTTCCACAGGCGGTGGAGGCGGCGGCTCGTGCGCGACGGCGGCTTGGTCGGCGCTCGTGTGCCCACAATGGACACCACGGCCAGCACCAGGCCGGCGACGCAGGCCGCGCCGGAGAGCAGCGCGATCAGCTCGATGTCTGCGGGGCCGGTCACGACCGCCTCCCGAGCTGGCTGTGCCGGGGGCGGCGCCAGGCGCCGGTGCGGGCCTCGATGTAGCGGCTGAGCACGCGCGCGTCGTATCCCACTCGCATGAGCTGGTCGCGCACGCGCTCGGGCAGGTGCAGCGGGACCGCCCGGCCGTCGGCGCCCGGGCCGAAGACGGTGGTGGTCGCGATCTTCGCGCCGTCGCCGACCCCGATGATCTCCTCGATGTGGGAGACGAAGCGGTGCTTGCGGCCGCCGATCGCGGTCTCGTCTTCGACGGTCACGTAGACGATCAGGTCGAGCGCGTTGCCGGCCATCCGTCGCGCCTGCTCGACGGTCATCTCCCGGCCGTGCGAGAGCGCCAGCTCGATGATGCGCTCGCTGACCCCGCCGGGCGTGCGCGCGTGGATCGTGCACATCGACCCGCGGCTGGTGGTCATCGCCTGGAGCATCGGCACGATCTCCCGGGACCGCACCTCACCGACGATGATCCGCAGCGCGCCCATCCGCAGCGACACCGGGATCAGGTCGGCGATCGTCACCTCGCCGGCCGGTCGCCCGTCGGCGCCCCGCTCGCCGTGCCCCTCCCGGGACTCGAAGCTCATCACCGCCCGGTGCCGCTGACTCCGGCGGGCGGGGAGCAGCTCGCGGCTCTCCTCCAGCAGCACGTACGGCTCGTCGGGCGGGATCTCCGACATCAGCGCGCGGATCACGGTGGTCTTACCGGCACCGGCCAGCCCGGCGACCATGACGTTGAGGCCGGCCCGCAGCGCCGCGCGCAGGAAGTCGCGGATCAGCGCGTCCATCATCTCGTCGAGGTCGGCCCGGCCGCCGGCGATGTCGTCGAGCGTGATATCGAGCGTGTTGTGCTTGCGGATCACCGCGTACGGCCGGTGGCTGACCAGGTAGACCGCGGCGAGCCGGCTGCCGTCGGGGAGCTGGAGGTCGAGCGTGGGCTTGGACGTGGAGAGCGAGCGCTCGGTCGCGCCGGCCCGCCGCGCGGCCGCCTGGAGGATCTCCACCAGCTCCTCGTCGCTGTCGGCGATCGGGGCGGCCCACTCGATACCACCGCCGTGGCGCGTGATGCGTACGTGGTCGCAGCCGAGGATGTGCACCTCTTCGATCGTGTCGTCGACCAGCAGCGTCTGGAGCCGCCCCAGCCCGACCAGCTCGGCCGTGACCTGGTCGAGCAGCATCCGCTCCTCGACCGCCTGCATCGGCGTGCCGGAGCGGCGGACCATGTCGGCGTACTCCGAGACGACCGCGACAGCCAGCCGCACGCGCTCGACGTCTTCTTCCTCGGGCGTGAAGTCGCGACCGCGCTGCCACTGGGTCAGCCGCTCGGTGAGCTGGCGGCGCAGCTCCCGTACGACCGAGAAGTCGGCCTGCCGCCGCGGCGGTGGAGGTGGCGGCGGCGCGGACGGGGCGGACGGGAGCGCGGGCATGGCGATGTGGCCGTTGGCGGCCTGGTGGCGGCCGACGTGCACCTGCGGTGGGCGGACCGGTGGGGCGGTGGAGGTCGCCTCCGGCTGCCGCGAGCGAGGGTCGTGAGTGACCGGCTCAAACCGCATCCGGCACCTCCGTCGGCAGGCTCCGCCAGCTCAACCGGGCGCGGCGGCGGTCGAGGATCGCGGTGATCGGCACCTCGAGCGCGTTGGCGGCGCGCATCAGCGGGCGGTTGGCCTTGACCGTGCCGCCGAGCGTGAGAGTCTCGGCGGTGCGCGGGTCGTGCGGTATCCGCGCGACGACCGGCAGCTCCAACGCCTTGCTGATCTCGCCCTGCGCGTGCCCGTCGCCGACCAACAGCAGGCGCAGTGAGCCGGCCGCCACGCGGTGCTCGCGGAAGTCGCGCTGGAGCGCGGCGATCGTGGCCCGCGCGCTGGAGAGGTCGGGCAGGCGCGCGCCGGTCACCACGAGCACCACCGCCGCCGCGCGCAGGATCGGCCACGCCGGGCTGGGCACGTGGAGGCGTCCACAGTCGACGATGACGTCGAATGCCGGCTCGCCCTTTTCCAACGCGAGGAAGAAGTCGGCGAACCGCTGCCACAGTGGACTGACGCTGCCGATCTGGGCCGGGTCGACGATGCCGGGCAGTAGCAGGCGCTCGCGGCGGGGCGCGTCGAGGTCGATCAGCTGCGACCAGAAGTCGTGGTCGAGCCGCCCATCGCGCAGCTCGGCGACGGCCAGCTCGCCGATGCCGCGCGGACCGGGGACGGCGCCGCCGAGGTAGCCCGCCATTATCGAACCGCCCGCCGGATCGCACTCGGCGAGGACGAGCCGGCGGTGCCAGGTGAGCGCACAGGCCAATGCCGTCGTAGTCACCCCGGGCGACCCCTTCGGCGAGACCAGCGCGACGATCGCCATGGTCAGGCAGCCCCGGTCAGGATGACGGCAAGCCGGTTTTGCGCGGCCAGCGTGACCACCGCGGGCGCGTCGCGGCTGGCCAGCGCCAGGTAGATCACGAACGTGGTGCGGTCGGGCCCCTTGTCGTCGGGCTCGGCGGCGTCGACGACGGTCGCCTCGTATCGCGTGGTCTGCGTCGCGCGCGGCTCGCCGGTGGTGGAGCTGTTTTGCGGCGGCGTGCTCACCAGCAGCACCTTGTCGCCTGGACGGAGGCTCTTGGCCGGCACCTGGTTGGGCTTGAGGCCGATCGCCACCTGCTGCTGGCCGGGGCCGAGCAGCGGCTTGTCGGTGAGCTGCTCCATCGTGATCAGCGTGTCGGGCACCAGCGTCACGGCCGCCCGCTTGCCGATCACTTCGTTGATCTTGTCGGCCGAGACGAGCGCCAGCCCGACGCCACCGGCCACCTGCACCGAGCGCACGTCGTCGGCGGTCAGCTCGGTGCCGACCGAGACCGGCCGGGCGACCGCGAGGTAGGTGCCCGTCGCGCGCACCGAGGTCACCGCGAACGCCGCGCCCAGGCCGCCGAGTGCGATCAGCAGCACGGCGAGGCCGAGCAGGCCGGGGCGCATGCGCCGCTGCCGCACGACCCGGGGCGGCTCGACCGGCGCCTCGACCGGGCCGCTTACGCGGTGGTTGGCTGCCAGGGTCATGGCCGTCCTCGCTTCACTGCCCGCGGCGACGAGGCTGCGAGCGGACCGCGCCTCATGTTTTGCTCGCTCAATCGGTCACCACCTGGAGCTCGTTGATGCGCACGCCGACGGTGGCCTCCCGGATCTGCGGCGCCTCGATCGTGCCGGTGTCGCCGGTGCTGGCGTACCAGTCGACGGTCCACGTCGTGGTCGCGGTGACGGTGAACTTCTGGCCCGGCTGCTGCCGGCTCGACTTGTCGAAGACGTGACCGCAGTCGGGCGACGGGCCCGTCGCCCCCTTCGGGTATGGCGTGCCGCCGCTCGGGCAGCTGATGGGAGGGCTGCCGTCGCCCAGGTCGAAGGTCAGGTTGGTGACTGTGGCGGTGATGTCCACGCGCAGCCCTCGCTCGATGTCGTAGCTGTCGATCGGCCCCCAAGTGTCTTCAGCCTTCTCGACCCAGAGCCACACCGGGAGTCCGACAAGTCCGGCGCCACTGGGATCGGGCTTGATCTGGAGGTCGGGCTCGCGCAGCGTGATCAGGGCGAGGGCCTGGAGGGCGACCGTCTCCGGGTCGGGCGGCGGCTCGGACCCGGCCGGCGGCGCGTCGAACCAATCCGGCTCGCCGACACCGGCGGCACAGGACGGCACGTACCAGCCGCCGTTGGGGTTGCCGTTGGGCGGCGGCGGGCGCTGCGGCTCGGCGAGCTTGTAATAGCACTCGTCGGACTGGTTGAACCAGCCGAAGACCGGGTCGTAGCAGGCGATCGGCTCGCCGCCCCGGGTGCAGACGCGATCGCCGCCGCCACCGTCACCGCCGCCGTTGTTACCGCCGCCGTTGTTGTTACCGCCACCTTCGCCGGGGTCGGTGCCGATCACGTGGCAGCTGTCGGAGCCGGGCGGGCACTCGCCCACCGGGTCGGCCACGGCGGCCGAGGGGACCGCCAGCACGACGAACGCGGCGGCCAGCGCGAGCAGGCGGCGGGTCAGCATGGCTGGTCCTGGTGCACGGCGCCGTCGCTGATCAACCAGCGGCCGCCGGGATAGAGGGTCGCGGTGGCGGTGGCCACGTATCGCCCCCCGGCGGCACCGGGCACGGGCTTTTTGCTTTTGGCGTAGACCATCTTGTATCCCGAGGAGTCAATACAGTCCTGAATGGACACCGTTGGCGGATCGGCGGTCAGGTCGAGGGCGCTCACTCGCGGATCGGAAACCATCTTTCCCGTGCGGACGGCACCGTGTGTCTTGAGGTCGCGAACGGTGTCTCTGACCCGAGTGAGCAACGGATCAGCGAGATATTTCGACAAGGCCGGATGAGTGGGATCGGGATCTGCCGACGCCTCGCGGGAGGCCGCGAGATAGCCGCTGTATGCCGCGAGTGCGGCCTTGGAGGCTGCTTCCGCATCCGGGCCGGCGGAGGCGGCCGGTGCCGGTGCGGTGGCCGGCGGCGTGGCCTCGCCGGATGAAGAACAGGCGCCGATCAGCAGCGCGACGAGGACCGTAGAGGCTCGGCCCAGGTGCTTTGCGGGCAACGGTGTTTCCTCTCCCCTTGGCCCACGCCCGGCGCCTCCGAACCGACCGTGTGCCGTCCTTGCTGTCTTGCCCCCCAGGCAATTTGTGCATTGAGAACCGTCGCCGCGCGGTCGGCGGACGGCTGGTGCTTTCACCCAAGTGGGCAGCATAGGCTGACTGCCGCCGATGCAACAGAGGTAATTCAAATGATCACGAGGAGTGATGATCGTCGGCGGCCGCATTCTGGGAAGGGTGAGATGAAGATCGATTGGCGGGATGCCGGTATCAGGCCCTATGTCCCCGCGCATCTCGGACAGTCGGCGTCGTTTGGGGTCGGATGTGCCAATCGCATTTTCCGCGAGCGGCAGTTCACCCTGCGTGGTCCATGGATCGTGGTCTGATGGCGTGGATCGTGGTCGCCGCGGTCGTCGGGCTGCTCCTCGGTCCGCTACTGCGCGCACAGGTTCTTGTACACGCCGTACCAGCCGGCGAGCCCTGGCGGCACACCTGCCCGCACTGTGCCGAGCCGCTGCCCGCCGCGTTCCTCCCGCCCACCGGGCGCTGCCCTCGGTGCCGAGCCCGCGTCGGACCGCCCCCGGCGCTGGTCGAGGGGGTGGCGGCCGCCGCGCTGGCGCTGGTCGCGTGGCGGATCCGCGAGCCGCTGCCGCTGCTCGCCGTCGCGTGGGTCGTGCTCCTCGGGGTCGTACTGGCGCATGTGGACTTTGCCGTGCGGCGCTTGCCCGACCGGCTGACGCTTTCCGCGGCCGGTGGCGCCCTCGTCCTCTTCGGACTGTCCGCAGTGGCCGACGGCGAGTGGGGCCGGCTCGCCTCCGCCGTGGCGTGCGCGCTCGCGGTGGCCGCCTTCTACCTCGTACTCGTGCTCATCTCACCAAACGGGATGGGGCTCGGCGACGCGAAGGCGGCGCTGTCGGTCGGTCTCGTGGCCGGCTGGTTCGGCTGGGGGATCGCGGTGGCGGCGGCGGTGGCCGGCTTCCTGCTCGCCGGGCTGTACGCCACCGGGCTGCTGCTGCTCCGCCGGGCCGGGCGCAAGGACCACATCGCCCACGGCCCGTTCCTGCTGCTCGGCGGCCTGGCGGCGCTCGCCGTGCTGCTCTGAGCGCCCGGCCCGCTCCACCGACCCGCCGATCCGAGTACGGCACGGCCGGCGCCTCCGCAGGCCCGTGTGGGCTAACGTCGGATCATGGATCCGCGGGCCCAGCGACTGTTCGGCGGCACCGCGATCGCACCCGGCGACCTCGCGGCGAGCCCGTTCCGGGTCGATCGTGACCGTATCGTCAGCTCACCGTTTTTCAGCCGCCTAGGCGGCGTGACCCAGGTGATCAGTCCGGGCGGCTCGGGGCTGCTGGTGCACAACCGGCTCACGCACAGCCTCAAGGTCGCCCAGGTGGCGCGCGCGATCGCGGAGCGGCTGGGCGCCAACGAGCGATACCGCGGCCTCCTCGACGAGCTGGGCGGATGCGATCCCGACGTGGTGGAGGCGGCCGCGCTCGCGCACGACCTGGGGCATCCGCCCTTCGGCCACCTCGGTGAGCAGGTGCTCGACCGGCTCGCCCGCCAGCGGCTCGGCCTGGCGGACGGCTTCGAGGGCAACGCGCAGTCGTACCGGATCGTGACCAGCACCGAGATCCGCCGCGCCACGACGATCGGGCTCGACCTGACCGCCGCCGTGCGGGCCGCGATGCTGAAATACCCGTGGACCCGCCACTCGTACCCGCATCCGCACCCGCGCCACCTCGACCCACCACCGCGCGGGGCCAGCCCGCCGCCCGGCGATCCGGAGAGCGGTTCGGTGAAGTTCGGCGCGTACACGACCGAGGTGGCCGACCTGCGGCACGCCCGGGAGCCGTTCGCCGGGCGGATCGCCGACTGGCAGCAGACCGTCGAGGCGTCCGTGATGGATACGGCGGACGACATCGCCTACGCGATCCACGATGTGGAAGACTTCCACCGCGTCGGCGTACTCCAGCAGGGCTCGGTGGCGACCGAGCTGATCGCCTGGCAGAACGAGGCGGCCGAGCTGAAGAAGCTGGCTGACGGCGAGCTGGACGCCGGTTCCCGCCGGCCCGGCCGGTCGGTGGAGCGCCTGCGCCGCCACCTGCACCGCAAGGACGCGTGGATCAGCGACGAGGAGGCATTCGCGGCGGCGGTCGAGCAGGTACGCCACGAGCTGGTCGACGGCCTGCTGGCGGCGCCCTTTGACGGCTCGGTGGAGGCGGAGCAGTACGTGGCCCGCTTCTCCGCCCGCTGGACCCGCCGCCTGATCGGCGCGATCACGGTGGTGCCCGACCCGCCGGTGCGGTCCGGGCACGTGCTGCTCGCGCCCGCGCAGTGGCACGAGGTGCAGGTGCTGAAGTTCGTCCACCAGGGCTTCGTGCTGGCCCGCCCCGACCTCGCGCTGCACCAGCGGGGCCAGGCGAGCCTGCTCACCACGCTGGTGGAGGCGCTGCACGCGTGGCTGCTCGACCCGGACGAGCAGGCCCGCCTGCCACGCCGCCTGCACGATCTGGTCGAGCTTGCCGACGCCGAGCTGGATGCGCTGGAGGGTAGCGCGCCAGGGCCGGAGCGGGCGATACAGGCCCGCGGCCGCGCGGTGATCGACTTCGTCGCGGCGCTCACCGACAGCCAGGCCGTGGCGCTGCTCGACGCGCTTTCCGGCCGCTCCCGCCAGCTTTGGACCGACGCCTTCGTCCTCTAGAAAACCTGTATCAAGAGACAGACCTGGGCTGCCGCGATGTCCGTCGCGGTCCAGGCCGCTGCTCCCGCAGCCTCGCCCTCCGCGGTCCACGACCCCCGGGTAGCGGCACGTGAATGAAAAGATCCAAGAGGCTTCCGTCACCTTTCGGGGTCTTCGCGGCGCCAGGCGTAGCGCGTACCGTCTATCTAAGACGGTCCCCGGGGAGCTGCGATGCGGTCGACGCTTGGCGCTCAACTGTCCGCCCTGCGCCGACGGCGGGCGATGTCACAGCGCGATCTGGCCGAGCGGGCGGGCGTCTCCGTCGACCTCGTCCGCAAGCTCGAGCAGGGGCAACGCCACGCCACACGGATCGCGAGCCTCACCGCGCTCGCCAACGCGCTCGACGTCACCCCCGCTGACCTGCTCGGCAAGCCGCGCGGGCTGCCGGCGGGGCGGGTCAGCGGCGAGGTGGGCGCGATCCGGCGCACCGTGCTCGGCGTGCGGCGGCCCGAGGTCACGCCGCCCGGGCCCGACGAGCTGCGTACTCAGGCCCGTGAGGTTTGGCGGCTGTACTGGGCGGGCCGATACGCCGAACTCGCCCGCGACCTGCCCCACCTCGTCGGCGCCGCGCGGGCCGCGGTCGAGACGGCGTCCTCCCGCGAGCGGCCGGCGGCCTCGGCGACGCTGGCCGAGTTGCTCCAGCTCACCGCCTCGCTGCTGGCCCACCTGGCGCACGAAGACCTGGCCCACCTGGCGCTGGCCGAGGCGGCGCGGGCGGCCGAAGACTCCGGCGACGAGCTGCTCTTCGCCGGCCAGCAGGCGACCCGATCGTGGGTCCTCTCCCGCCAAGGTCTGTGGTCCGAGGCGGAGCACGTCGCGGTGACCACGGCCGAGCAGGTGGAGCCGGCTCTCTCCCGCGCCTCGATCGACCAGGTCGCGGTCTGGGGTGAGCTGCTGCGGTACGGCACCACCGCGGTCGCCCGCTCCGGCCGGCAGTCCGAGGCGCAGGAGATGCTCGGGCTGGTCCGGGCCGCCGCCGCGCGGATGGCCGGCGACCGGCGCAGCACGTACGTCGGGATGGCTTTCGGCCCGACCGTCGCGGCGATGAAGGCGGTCGACGTGGCGATCGCCGGCGACCGGCCCCGGCAGGCGATCAAGCTGGCCGAGCGGGTCGAGCATCCGGAGGCGGCGCCCACCGCGATGCACGCCCGCTACCTGCTTAATGTCGCCTGGGCGCAGATGACCGACTGGCGCTCGCAGGATGCCGTCGACACGCTGCGCACGGTCGAGGTGCTAGCGGCCGAGATGCTGCCGCACCAGACGATCGTCCACACGATCATCGCCGAGCTGTTGCCCCGCCGCCGCAAGCAGCGCCTCCCCGGGCTCGTCGGGCTCGCCGAGCGGATCGGCGTCACGGCCACGGGGTAGGACGTGGCGTCCCCGTTTCGGCACCGCCGGAGCGACAGGGTCGCCCAGTGCGCCACACCGGCCCGGCCCGGCGCCGCCGTACGTTCCCTCACATCGATCCGACGATGGGGGTGAGAGCATGGCCGCCGGCGAACATACGCCGACCCGGCCGTCGTGGACATGCTCCGACTGCGGCGAGGACTGGCCATGTGACAAGGCCCGGGGGCAGCTCGGTCAGGAGTACGGCGAGCACCGCGTCAACCTCGCCGTCTACATGGCCACGCAGCTTGGCCACGCGGCCGGTGAGCTGTCGGGAGTGTCCACCACAGAGCTGTACCAGCGCTTTATCGCCTGGACCCGCCCGTAGTACATATACTACAGTTTGGAGGAGATTTTAGACGAGACGGGGGATGTATATGGCCGTCGTGAGGCAGTTGCGGGCACCGGCGGTCGTGACGGAGCAGCCCGACGACCTCGCCGCGATCGAGGTTCGTGACCTCCGCATGCGCTATGGGGACAACGACGTGCTCAAGGGCGTCTCGTTCACCGCCCAGCGTGGCGAGGTGCTCGCGTTGCTCGGGCCAAACGGGGCGGGAAAGACCACCACGATCGAGATCCTGGAGGGCTTCCGGATCCGTTCGGCTGGTGAGGTGCGAGTGCTGGGCGTCGATCCGGGGCGCGGCGATGAGCAGTGGCGGGCCCGGCTTGGCGTGGTGTTGCAGTCCTGGCGTGACCACTCCAAGTGGCAGGTGCGCGAGCTGCTGGCCCACCTGGGCCGCTACTACGCGGCATACTCCACGCCCCGGATCATCCGCCCGTGGGATGCCGATGATCTGATCGACGCGGTCGGCCTGACGCCGCACGCGGCCAAGCGGGTCGGCCAGCTCTCCGGTGGCCAGCGGCGCCGCCTCGACGTGGCCATCGGCATCGTCGGCCGGCCCGAGCTGCTTTTCCTCGATGAGCCGACGGCCAGCTTCGACCCGGAGGCCCGCCGCGAGTTTCACGACCTCGTGCACAGGCTCGCCGACATCGATGACACCACGATCCTGCTCACCACGCACGACCTCGACGAGGCGGAAAAGCTCGCCGACCGCATCCTGATCCTGGCCGGCGGCACGATCATCGCGGATGGCTCGCCCGACCAGCTGTCCCGCCGCATCTCCGCCGACGCCGAGGTGCGCTGGAGCCGTGACGGTGCGCGTTTCGTGCACGCCACCGGCGACGCCACCGCGTTCGTGCGGCAGCTCTTCGCGGAGCACGGCGACGCCATCGCCGATCTCGAGGTCCGCCGCGCCAGCCTGGAGGACACCTACATGGCCTTCGTCCGGGAGTACGAGTCGGGTCGCGGCGCCGCCGCTCTGCGCGCGTTCGAGGAGGTCACGCGATGAGTGAGCGGGGCGGGGCGGTAACGCTCGGCGGCACCGCCGCGCAGTCGAGCCGGCCGGCGGTGCGCCGGATGACGCTCGCGGCGCGGGCGGGGCTGGCCCGGGGGCGGATCGAGCTGCGGCAGACGTTCACCAATGGGCAGGATCTGTGGAATTATCTGTTTCCCGCCATCATCCTGCTGGTCGTCATCTTCTTCATGCGCAACGCGACCGTGCCGGGCACCGACTTCTCGCTCGGCGCGCGCACCATGCCGAGCGCGTTGGGCATGGGCATCGCCTTCAGCGGGCTCGTAACGATGGCGATGGCGCTCACGATCGACCGGGAGGACGGCACGCTGCTGCGCGCCAAAGCGATTCCCAACGGGATGCTCGGCTACCTCATCGGAAAGATCACGCTCGTGTCCGGGATGGGCCTGATCAGCCTCACCCTCCAGCTCGTGCCCGGTCTCTTCGTGCTGGACGGTCTCTCCGTGCGCGGCGCTTCGGGCTGGCTCACCCTGGCCTGGGTCGTGCTCCTGGGCATGGTGGCCACGATGCCGATCGGCGCCATCTGCGGTGCGCTGATCTCCAATGCCCGCAACATGGGCATCATCATGTTGCCGATGATGGGTCTGATCGCCATCTCGGGCATCTTCTACCCGATCACCAACTACCCCGTGTGGTTGCAGTGGATCGCCCAGGTCTTCCCGATCTACTGGCTGGGGCTGGGCACGCGGTCGGCACTGCTCCCCGGCGAGCTGGCCGCCGTCGAGATCGGCGCGTCCTGGCGTCACCTGGAGACGGTCGGCGTGTTGGGCGTGTGGGCCGTCCTCGGGCTGGTCGTCGCGCCGATAGTGTTGCGCCGCATGGCCCGGCGCGAGTCTGGTTCGCGCGTGGCCGCCCGCCGTCAGAAGGCCATGGAGCGGATCATATGAGGGGCGAGGCGGATGAGTGAGGTCATCTACAACCGCATCGCCATGCTGCGCGCCGAGCGGGGCATCTCGCGGCGGCAGCTCGCCGAGGCGCTGGGCGTGCACTACCAGACGGTGGGCTACCTGGAGCGCGGCGAGTTCAGCCCCAGCCTGCACCTGGCGCTGCGGATCTCGCGCTACTTCGAGGTGTCGGTCGAGGTGATCTTCTCTATCGACCCGTTCCCCCGCATCGGCACCGCGAGTTCTTCAGACGCGCAACGCACGGCGTAACCGCATCGCCGGTCGTCATTGTCGAATGCCATCCGCGGTGGCTGGCCGGAGAGCGCGCCGATCACCCCTGACCAGCGGCTCGTCATCGATGCCGCCACCGGTCGACCAGGAACGCGGAATCGCCGGACACCGTGTCGGTCGTCGCCGGCGAGCGAAACACCTAGGATCGCTCCGTGACGACGGAACGGATCTCGACTACCCAGCGGATCGCCGACGAGCTCGGTGTGCGAGAACGGCAGGTGGCGGCCGCTGTCGACCTGCTGGACGGCGGGGCGACGGTGCCGTTCATCGCCCGCTACCGCAAGGAAGTGACCGGCGCGCTCGACGACGCGCAGCTGCGCACGCTGGAGGAGCGGCTGCGCTACCTGCGCGAGATGGAGGAGCGGCGCACCGCGATCCTGGAGTCGATCCGCAGCCAGGGCAAGCTCGACGAGGCGCTCGAGGCGCAGATCATGGCCGCCGACTCGAAGGCGCGCCTGGAAGATATCTACCTGCCGTACAAGCCGAAGCGCCGCACGAAGGCGATGATCGCGCGCGAGGCGGGGCTGGAGCCGCTGGCTGAGCTGCTGCTCAGCGACCCGACGCAGGAGCCGCTGACCGCCGCCGCGGGATACGTCGATGCGGAGAAGGGCGTGGCCGACGCGGCCGCCGCCCTCGAAGGTGCCCGCCACATCCTGATCGAGCGCTTCGCCGAAGACGCCGACCTCATCGGGGCCCTCCGCGAGCAGATGTGGACGCGTGGTCGGCTGGTCTCGCGGGTACGCGAGGGGAAGCAGGACGACGGCGCCAAGTTCGCCGACTACTTCGACTTCGCCGAGCCGTTCACCAAGCTTCCGTCGCACCGGATCCTCGCGATGTTCCGGGGCGAGAAGGAGGAGGTCCTCGACCTCACGCCGGAGCCCGAGGACCCTGAGGGCCCCAACTCGTACGAGCCGCGGATCGCCGGCCACTTCGGCATCACCGACAAGGGGCGGCCGGCCGACCGGTGGCTGCTCGACACGGTGCGCTCCGCGTGGCGCGTTCGCATCCTGATCCACCTCGACGCCAACATCCGTAGCCGGCTGTGGCAGGCGGCCGAGGAGGAGGCCGTGCGCGTCTTCGCCGCCAACCTGCGTGACCTGCTGCTCGCCGCGCCCGCTGGCACTCGGCCCACGATGGGGCTCGACCCGGGCTTCCGCACCGGCGTGAAGGTGGCGGTGGTCGACGCGACCGGCAAGGTGGTCGCGACGGAGACGATCTACCCGCACGTGCCGACCCACCGGTGGGACGAGTCGATCGCCACGCTGGCCAAGCTGGCGGCGGCACACAAGGTCGAGTTGGTCGCGATCGGCAACGGCACAGCGTCGCGAGAGACCGACAAGCTGGCCGGCGACCTGATGGCCCGGCATCCCGAGCTCAAGCTCACCAAGATCGTGGTGTCCGAGGCGGGCGCCTCGGTCTACTCCGCGTCCGCGTACGCCTCGCAGGAGCTTCCCG
Source organism: Phytohabitans kaempferiae (assembly GCF_042433955.1). Lineage (NCBI taxonomy): Bacteria > Bacillati > Actinomycetota > Actinomycetes > Micromonosporales > Micromonosporaceae > Phytohabitans > Phytohabitans kaempferiae. The sequence goes on from NZ_JBHLUH010000003.1 coordinate 76,567, forward strand.
AACTCAACGTCTCGCTGCGCGGCGCGGTCTCCATCGCCCGCCGCCTCCAGGATCCGCTCGCCGAGCTGGTCAAGATCGACCCGAAGTCGATCGGCGTGGGGCAGTACCAGCACGACCTCTCCGAGGTGAAGCTCTCCCGCTCGCTCGACGCCGTTGTCGAAGACTGTGTGAACGCGGTCGGCGTCGATGTCAACACCGCCTCCGCGCCGCTGCTGACCAGGGTCTCCGGCATCGGTGAAGGGCTCGCCGCGAGCATCGTGATGCACCGCGACACCAACGGGCCGTTCCGCTCCCGGAAGGCGCTCAAGGACGTGTCGCGGCTCGGACCGAAGGCGTTCGAGCAGTGTGCTGGCTTCCTGCGCATCCCCGGCGGCGAAGATCCGCTCGACGCGTCCAGCGTGCACCCCGAGGCGTACCCGGTGGTCCGGCGCATCCTGACCGCGACGAAGAGTGACCTTCCGACGCTGATCGGCAACGGCTCGGTGCTCCGGAGCCTCAAGCCGGTGGACTTCGTCGACGACACGTTCGGCCTGCCCACCGTCACCGACATCCTCAAGGAGTTGGAAAAGCCGGGGCGTGACCCGCGGCCGGCGTTCAAGACGGCATCCTTCGCCGAGGGCGTGGAGACGCTGGCCGACCTGAAGCCGGGGATGGTGCTGGAGGGCGTGGTCACCAACGTGGCCGCGTTCGGCGCGTTCGTCGACGTGGGCGTACACCAGGACGGCCTGGTGCACGTGTCGGCGATGTCGAAGACCTTCGTCAAAGACCCGCGTGACGTGGCCAAGCCGGGCGACATCGTCCGTGTGAAGGTGCTCGACGTCGACGTGCCGCGCAAGCGGATCTCGCTGACGCTCCGCCTCGACGACGAGGGCGGCGCGGACAGAGCGAAGGCCGGGGGCAACGACGCCGCCGGCGGCCAGGGGCGCCGCGACCGGCCAGCCAGGCAGGGCGGCAAACGCCCAGCTCAGCCGGCCCGGCCGCCGCAGGGTGCGATGGCCGACGCGCTGCGTCGCGCCGGGCTCGACAAGGGATTCGGCAACCCGCGCTGAACTGGCCAGTAGACACGAGATAGTTTCTGTTATCGCATCGCGCGCACCGCGCCTCCTACTACCAGGGGGGTCGGGCGTGCCCGGCCCGGTCAGGCCGACGACCGTGAGGTGAGTGTGTCTGTGACCGTGTTCGCGTCGGGCGGCCCTGCATGACGTCGGGGCTGACCGCGGGACGGCACCACCGGGGCGAGGGCGACAACGAAGACGCCCTGGTCCGCGAGCTGTACGAGCAGCATGCGGCGCCGCTGCTGAGGTTCGTCCTCCAGCTCGTCGCGGGCGACCGCCAGCGCGCGGAGGACATCGTGCAGGAGACGCTCCTGCGCGGCTGGCGCAACGCGCACCGGCTCGGGGCGCAGGGGCAGGTCTCCCTGCGCCCGTGGCTGGTGACGGTGGCCCGGCGGATCGCGATCGACGAGCACCGCAGCCAGAGCGCGCGCCCCGCCGAGGCGTACGGCGTGGACCTGGAAAACGTCTCCGAGCCGGACGAGAGCGAGCACGTGCTGCGCCGCATGGCGGTCACCGACGCGCTGCGCACGCTCAGCCAGCCGCACCAGGAGATGCTGCTGGAGACGTACTTCAAGGGGCGCACCGTCGCCGAGGCGGCGGAGGCACTGGGCCTTCCGCTCGGCACGGCGAAGTCTCGCGTCTACTACGCGCTCCGCGCCCTGCGCAGCGCCTTGGAGAAGCGCGGCGTAACCGACTGAAGCCAAGATCAAGGCGTGAGCTGCCGGGATGCCAGCGACGCACGCGACGCCAGGGCGAGGGCTCTGTTGCTGGAGTGTGCGGGCGCAGCGGGCGAAGGTGTGCGATGGTGCACCTCATGCGCAAGTACGTCGTGATGGGCGTGCAGGGCAGCGGTAAAGGTACCCAGGCCGCGCTGCTCTGCCGGGAGTACGACCTCGTGCACATAAACGTCGGCGACATCTTCCGCTGGCACGTGCAGCACCACACCAAGATCGGTGCCCAGGTGCGGCGCACGATGTCGGCGGGCGACCTGATCGGCGACGACCTGGTCGAGTCGGTGGTCAGAGACCGCCTCCAGCAGCACGACTGGAACTACGGCTTCGTCGTCGACGGCTTCCCGCGCAACGGGCGGCAGGCGGAGTTCTTCCTGGAGAGCTTCGACATCGACGGTGTGATCCACCTCGACCTGCCCGACGACGAGGTGCACCGCCGCGTGCTCAACCGGCGGCTCTGCTCCCTCTGCGGCATGGACTACAACCTCATCGCCGACCGCCCCGAGGAAGAGGGGAAGTGCGACGTCTGCGGTGGCGAGCTGATCACGCGAGCCGACGACACGCCCGAGGCGCTCGCCGCCCGGCTGCGTGACTACCACACCAAGACCAAGCCGGTGCTCGACATCTTCCGCCGTAAGGAGTACGTGGTGACGATCGACGCCCGCCCCGAACCGGAGGCCGTGCAGCGGGAGATCCGGCAGAGGCTCGGCCTCTGATGCGCGTCGCGCGGCTGCACGGCGTCGGGGACATCCGCGTCTCCGACGAGCCGATGCCGGCGGTGGGTCCGGACGAGAGCCTGGTCAGAGTGACCGCCGTCGGCCTCTGCGGCTCCGACCTGCACTGGTACACCGAAGGCGGCATCGGCGACGCGCGCCTGGCCCAGCCGCTCGTCGTCGGGCACGAGATGGCCGGCGTGGTCGAGGACGGGCCGAGGCAGGGCGAGCGGGTCGCGATCGACCCGGCCATCCCCTGCGAGCGGTGCGACCCGTGCGGTCGTGGCCACCGCAACCTCTGCCTCGCCATCCGCTTCGCCGGCCACGGCACGCTCGACGGCGGCCTGCGGGAGTACCTGGCCTGGCCGAGCGCGCGCCTGCACACGCTCCCGGACGAGCTGTCCGACGCCGACGGCGCGATGCTCGAGCCACTCGGTGTCGCGCTGCACTCGCTCGACCTGGCGCATCTGCGGCTGGGCATGACCGTCGGCGTCTTCGGCTGCGGCCCGATCGGGCTGTTGCTCGTGCAGCTCGCCCAGCTGATGGGCGCTCGCGCGGTGTACGCCACCGAGCCGCTGCCGCACCGCCAGCGCGCCGCCGAGGCGTTTGGAGCGTCGCTTGTGGACAATCCTGACGGGCTCGACGTCGACGTGGCGTTCGAGGTGGCGGGCACCGACCCCGCGGTCGAGGCGGCGATGGTGGCCGCCGCTCCGGCCGCGCGCGTGGTGCTGGTTGGCATCCCGGACGGCGACACCACCACGTTTCCCGCCTCGGTGGCGCGCCGGAAAGGACTCACCATCGCGATGGTACGGCGGATGAAGGAGACGTATCCTCGCGCGATCGACCTCGTCCGCCGCGGGCTTGTCGACGTATCCACTGTGGTCAGTGCCCGTCATCCCCTCGACGAGACCGGTGACGCCTTCGAGGCCGCGGTCGCCCGCCACGGCCTCAAGGTGGTGGTGGAGCCGACTACTCCGGTGGCACCTGGCGAAGGTCCGGCCGCGGGCTCGGCGTCCCCCGCGTGAGCACGTCGCCGGGGCCGCCCTCGGCGAGGTTTCGCAGCAGCTCGTCGGCGGCCGGCCAGAACGTCGCGTCGCCCGGCTCGAACCAACCGGCCTCCGCGTCGCCCGGCGGGTCGTACGGGTAGTCGGCGCCGGCCCGCCGCAGAAAATCGTCGCGCCCGGCGAGGATGTCGGCGTAGTACGGCGCGCTCTCCCGCACCGCGCCGCGCAGCTCGTCCAGGTTGTCCAGTGTGGAGCGCAGGCGCAGCCACCGGTGCCGGTCCCACTGCTTCGTGTGCCCGAAGCGGCGGGTCAGCCGCGCCCCGGCGAGCGCGCCGCGCAGCGCCATCGAGGCGATGATCTCGCGAGGCATGTACAGGTTGGTGCCGCCCTCGTCGGCGCGCTGGCGTACCCAGGCGACCCGGCCGCGGTAGCCGGGCATCGCGGTCTGCATCGAGTCGCGCCACGACCGGGCGGTGTCCACGATGGACCCGACGAACGTGGTGCCGGCCGTCCCCAGGTCGGTCGCCGGCACCACCGCCTGCTCCCAGTCCTGCGGCAGCCACACGTCCTGGTGCGGGAACTGGTAGGGATGCTGCCCGAGGTTGAGCCCGAACGTGGGCCACCGGGGCAGCGGCGAGTCGAAGAGGTGCACCGGGAAGTTGGAGGTGATGCCACCGTCGGAGAACCACAGCGCCTGCGCCCGTCGCCGGCCGTCCTCCGGCCACATGAGACGGTTGCGGGCGTGGTCGAGGATGCCCCGGCCGAACTCGTCACCGATCTCCGTCGCGGGCACCAGCCGGTACAGGCGGATGCCCTTGAAGAGCGCGGGCAGCGCGAGGCTGAGCCGTACCGCGAAGATGACCGGGAGATTCCAGGGGTCGGGCAGCCGGTGCAGCGTGACCGCCTCGGCGTTGGGATCGGTCTGCGGCACCGTCACCGGCGCGGGGTCGCGCATGGCCGCGATCACCTCCGGCGGGAAGACCGCGTCGTCGCCGTCGGCCAGGTCTTCCATCCGGAAGTAGAGCGTGCCGGCCTCCGGGTCGCCGGGCTCCACCGCGGTCAGCGGAAAGCGGTACGGGCGCTGGCGGGACAGGTCGGTCGTGATCAGTTCGAGGTTGACCAGCCGCCGTTCGGGATGGCGGGCGAGCTGGACGATCTCCGGCGTGGCCAAGGCGAGCGGCTTGAACGAGCGGCCCTGCCACAGGTGCCCGAAGCGGAGCACCTCGCCCTTCTCCAGCGCGGCCACCTCGCTGAGGCAGTCGCTCAGCCACGGGATCACCGCGCGCGACACGGTGGGCCGGGCGGCGCCGGCCAGAAACTCCGAGGGGCGGCGCGAGGTCTGCGGCGCCGCGCCGGCGAGCAGCCCGAAGTGCCGGCGGCCGACCCCCACGACGTACCGCCACGCGCTGGTCGCGACCACCGCGCCCATCGCCAGGCTGAGCGCCGCGCCGGCGAGCGCGCCGGCGACCCAGTCCCACCAGCGCAGCCAGGTGAGGACCGCGGTGACGGCGAGCACGACTGCCGCGCTCAGCGGGCGCCACAAGGAGTACGACAGCAGGCGCTTTTCGGTCTGGTGACGGCTGGAGACGCTGGTCAGCAACGTGAGCCAGCGCGGTGGCGAGGGCTTGGGGGAGCGGCTCGCGAGCGTGGGCACCAGCACGAGCACCGCGCCGACGCTGGCGAAGAAGAGGTAGAGGTCGAGGGCGGCCCAGCCGTACCGCCCCCAGCCGTGGTCACCGCCGGGCCGGTCGACCGCCGGCCAGGAGGGCAGCCGCGCGCCGACCCACACCGCGAGCCAGAGCCCCATCGCGGCCAGCGCGGCGACCATGAGCTTGGACCACTTGCCGAACGCGAGCAGCAGCGCGAGCGCGCCGGCCCACACCTGCCGGCGCATGAACGCGGTGACCAGGGCGAAGAGGCGGCGGTCGCGCGGGCCGGGGCGGAAGAGCTGCGCCAGCCGGTACGCGTCGCGCTCGCCGCCCAGCTCCTCCGGCGACACCTCGGCCAGCCACGCGATCGTGTCGGACAGGCCCACGAATCCCGGCCGGACGTGGCCATCCCGCCGCTCCTCCTCGGACAGTGGCGCGTACGCCTCCGCCGGGAGTCGGCTGCTCCGCCCCACCTCGGCGGCGGCGGTCACGGCGGCGGCGATCGCCCCCGCCGAGGCGCCGCCCACGTTGCGTACGCGGAAGCGGCTCGCCACCTCGCAGACCGCGAGCGGATACACCACGCCGGACGTCGTGCCACCGCGCATGGTGAGGTCGACGCTGTGCCGCATGTACGAGCGGCGCACCTCCTCGGCCGCACCGTCCACCGTGTGCGGTGGCGCCCACACCTCGGGCGGCGCGTCGGGCAGCGCGTACGTCTCCGGGTTGCCGTATCCGCCGACGAGCCCGGGCGGCGGCTCGTCCCACAGCCACTGCCGCCCGGCGGCCGGATCCGAGACGGAGAGTCCGGCGGGCAGGTCGTCGGCGCGCAGCAGGGTCGGGTACGGCACGCGCTCCTGGCCGATGAGCCGCTGGAGTGCGAGGCGTGCTTCACCGGAGCTTCGGACAGCCATGCGGATAGTCTGCGGGGCATGGCAAGTGCCGCGCTGCAAGCGCTCGACAGATCCGGTGTCGCCTATCGGATCATCCGCCACGGCCCGGTGCACAGCCTGCCCGAGGCCGCCGAGGCGCGCGGCGTGGAGATCCCCGACGTGGTCAAGACCATCGTGGTACGCCGGGGCGACGACGACTTCCTCTTCGTGCTCGTCCCCGGCGACCGGGTCATCTCCTGGCCCAAGCTGCGCACACTCCTCGGCGTCAGCCGGCTGTCCATGCCGGATGCCGCGTCGGCCAAGGAGGCGACCGGCTACGAGCGGGGCACGATCACCCCCTTCGGCTCGACCCGGAGCTGGCCGGTCGTCGCCGACGAGCGCCTGCGCGGGCGGGAGATCACGCTGGGCGCGGGCGAGCACGGGGTGGCGGTCGCGGTCGCCGCGGGGGAGGCCCTGGCCGCGCTCGACGCCACGTACGCCGACGTCACCGACCCCGAGACGACCTAGTCGCAGCTCCTGTACGCTTGTACATGTACAGGTGTACCAGATGGAGGCGACCCATGGCGTACGTGTTTCTCGGGCTGGCCATCGCGGCCGAGGTGCTCGGCACCAGCCTGCTCAAGAGCACCGAGGGGTTCACCCGGCTCTGGCCGACGGTGGCGACGCTGAGTGCCTACGGGATGGCGTTCTTCACGCTCTCCATGGCGATCCAGAAAGGGCTCCAGGTCGGCGTCGGCTACGCGATCTGGTCCGGGCTCGGCACCACGCTGATCGTCGTGATCGGCGCGCTCTTCCTGAGCGAGCCGGTGACCGCGACCAAGGTGATCGGCGTCGTGCTCGTGGTCGCGGGCGTCGTCGTCCTCAACCTCGGTGGTGCCCATTGACCAAGCGTGACCCCGAGGGGCGCCGCCGCCGGATCGTGGAGGCGGCGAGCCAGCTCGTCGCCGAGGTGGGCGTCGCCGGGCTGACGCACCGGCTTGTCGCCGCTCGTGCGGAGGTGCCGCTCGGCGCGACCACGTACTACTTCGCGAGCCTCGACGACCTCTCCGCCGCCGCGCTCCAGCACCTGACCGACGAGACGGTGCGGGAGCTGGAGGGCTGGGCGGCGGCGCTGGCGGCCAGCGACCGTCTGCCGGCGACGCTGGCCGCGCTCACCGCCGACTACCTCGCCGACCGGAGCCGGGCGCTGCTGGAGACCGAGCTGTACGTGGCGGCCGCACGCCGGCCGGAGCTGCGACCGCTCGCCCTGGCCTGGGCGGACGGGCTGACCCGGGTCCTCGGCGCCCACGCCCCACCGGCGGCGGCGCGGGCGGCGGCGACCTTCCTCGACGGCGTACTGGTGCAGGCGCTGGTCCGGGACGAGCCGCTCGACCTGCCCGCGCTCGAAGCGTCCCTCACGAAGCTGCTGACCTGATCCGCTCCGGCGCGGCCCGGCCCGTCAGCCGATGGCGCGCAGCCGCGGCAGGAGGTCTTCGGCAAACTGGGTCAGGAAGCGCTCCTGGTCGTGCCCTGGCCCGTGGAAGACCAGGTGGTTGAGGCCGGCGTCGACGTAGGGCTTGATCTGCGCCAGCGCCTCGTCCGGGTCGGAGGCGACGATCCACCGCTTCGCGACCTGCTCGATGGGGAGTTCGTCGGCGAGGCGTTCCATCTCCTCGGCGCTGTCGACGGTGTGCTTCTGCTCGGCGGTCAGCGACAGCGGCGCCCAGAAGCGCGTGTTCTCCAGCGCGGCGGCCGGGTCGCGGTCGTACGACAGCTTGATCTCGATCATCTTGTCGATGCCGCCGGCGTCCCGCTCGGCCGCCGCCGCGCCCTCGGCCACCGCTGGCATCAGCTTCTCCGTGTACAGGTCCATGCCCTTGCCGGACGTGCAGATGAAACCGTCGCCCGCGCGGCCGGCGTACTTCGCGACCAGCGGACCGCCCGCGGCCACGTAGATCGGGACCGGGCGCTCGGGACGGTCGTAGATCCGGGCGTTGACCAGCTTGAAGTGCTCGCCCTCGAAGGTGACCTCGTCCTTCGTCCACAGGGCGCGGATCAGGCGCACCGCCTCGCGCAGCCGGGCGTAGCGCTCCTTGAACTCGGGCCACCGCATGCCGGAGACAGCGATCTCGTTGAGCGCCTCGCCGGTGCCGACGCCGAGGATGACGCGGTTGTCGTGGAGCAGCGCCATCGTCGCGAACGCCTGCGCGATGACCGCCGGGTTGTACCGGAACGTGGGCGTGAGCACGCTCGTGCCGATCCGTACCCGTCGGGTCCGCTCGCCCACCGCCGTCATCCAGGAGAGGGCGAACGGGGCGTGGCCGCCCTCGTGCCGCCACGGCAGGAAGTGGTCCGAGCTGAAGACGCTGTCCAGGCCGACCTCTTCGGCGCGCACCGCGTACTCGACGAGTTGCCGCGGCCCGAACTGCTCCGCCGATGCCTTGTAACCGATCGTGAGGCCCATGACCCGTCCCCTTTCGCCCGCCCGGGGTCAACACCTGAACCGTACGGCGATCTTGTCAGCCGTGTCGCGGGAGGGGCGAGCCACGTCGATATACGCCGGGGGTATATACGCGAGGTATACGCTCAGGTTATGCTTCCGGCATGAGTGTTCCGTTGACCCTCCTCGGCCTGCTCGAGCGGGAGCCCAGCCATGGCTACGACCTCAAGCGCGACTACGACGCCTTCTTCGGGCGTGGCCGTCCACTGCCGTTCGGGCAGGTCTACGCGACCCTCGGCCGCCTGGCCCGCGACGGCAAGGTGGTGATCAGCGAGGTGCAGCCCGGCGTCGGCCCGGAGCGCAAGCGTTACGTCATCACCGAGCAGGGCGCGACCGAGTTCGACGCCTGGCTGACCGAGCCGCTCGAGGCCGAGCCTCACCTCCAGTCGGTGCTCTTCACCAAGGTGGTGCTCGCCCTCATGCTCGGGCGGCCCGCGCAGGATTACCTCGATCGCCAGCGCGGTGCCCACCTGGAGCGCATGCGCGAGCTGACCGAGATCCGGCGCAGCGGCAGCCTGGTCGACGCGCTCCTCGCCGACCACGGCCTCTTCCACCTGGAGGCCGATCTGCGCTGGATCGACACGACCGCGGCGCGCCTCGACGCCCTGGCCGCCGAGGTGGTGAAGCGATGAGCGGCGGCGCGCGGACGGCGGAGGGCGGCGTGATCATCGAGGCGCGTGACATCGTGCTGTCGTTCGGGCAGACCCCGGCACTGCGCGGCGCCAGCGTGGCGGTCGCGCCCGGCGAGATCCTGGCAATCATGGGCCCCAGCGGCTCGGGCAAGTCGACGCTGCTGCACTGCCTGGCCGGCATCCTCGTGCCCGACTCCGGCGAGGTCCACTTCGACGGCCGCCGGGTCGACAGCATGGACGAGACCGGCCGCAGCACGCTGCGTCGCGACAGCTTCGGTTTCGTGTTCCAGTTCGGCCAGCTCGTGCCGGAGCTGACCGCCGAGGAAAACGTCGCGCTGCCACTGCTGCTCGCCGGTGCCCGGCGCGACGCCGCGCTGCGGCAGGCCCGGCCGTGGTTCGGCCGGCTGGGGCTCGACGGGCTGGAGCAGCGCCGCTCCGGTGAGCTGTCCGGTGGGCAGGCGCAGCGGGTCGCACTCGCCCGCGGCCTGGTCGCCAGCCCCAAGGTGCTCTTCGCCGACGAGCCGACCGGTTCGCTCGACTCGCTCACCGGCGAGCAGGTGATGGACCAGATGGTCGGTGCCGCGCGGGAGCACGGCACGACGGTCGTCGTGGTCACGCACGAGGCGCGCGTCGCGGCGTACGCGGACCGTCACGTCATGGTCCGCGACGGCAAGGTGGCCGCGCTCGCGCCGGAGCGAGTGCTCTCGTGATCCGCCTCGGTTTGCGTCTCGCGTTGGCCAGCGGCCGGGAGGCGGTGGTCCGGCTCGCCGTCATCGCGGTCGCGGTGGCGCTCGGGGTCGGCCTGCTGCTGGCCGCGCTCGCCGGCATCAACGCGGTCAATGCGCAAAACTCGCGGTACGCGTGGCTCAACAGCGGTCTCGTGGAGCAGCCGACCGGGCCGCGGGCGGCCGACCCGATCTGGTGGGCGCTGCGCGACGACGTGTTCCACGGCGACCGGATCGGCCGGCTCGACGTGGCCACCACCGGGCCCGACGCACCGGCGCTGCCCGGCATCACGCACGTGCCCGGCCCGGGGGAGTACTTCGCCTCGCCGGCGCTCAGCGAGCTGCTCCGCACGCATCCGGCCGTGGAGCTGGCCGACCGGTTTCCCGGTCGGGAGGTCGGCACGATCGGCGACGCCGCTCTCCCGTCGCCCGACTCGTTGCTCATCGTCGTCGGCCGCACTCCCGACGAGGTCTCGCAGGTGCGGGGCGCGACCCAGGTCGCCAGCGTGCTGACCACCGACCCGAGCGAGTGCGACCGCTGCGTGATCGGCATCGGCACCGAGGGCATCAGCGTGGTCCTGGGGGTCGTCGCGGGCGCTCTGATAGTGCCGGTGCTGATCCTGATCGGCACCGCGACCCGCCTCGCCGCGGCCCGCCGCGAGCAGCGTTTCGCCGCGATGCGCCTGGTCGGTGCGACACCGCGCCAGATCTCGGTGATTTCCGCGGTGGAGTCGACGGTCGCCGCCGTCACCGGCGCGGTCGCCGGCATCGGCCTGTTCTTCGCGTTCCGCTCCGCGCTCGCCATGATCCCGTTCACCGGTGAGCGCTTCTATCCCGGCGACCTGTCGCTCGGCCTGGTCGAGGTGCTGCTGGTCGTCCTCGGCGTGCCGCTGGGCGCGGCGGTGGTGGCGCGGTTCGCGCTGCGCCGGGTGCAGATCTCCCCGCTGGGCGTGACCCGGCGCGTCACGCCACGCCCGCCACAGGCCTGGCGGCTGATCCTGCTCGTGGCTGGCGTCGCCGAGCTGCTCTACTTCGTCGGCCGGCGACCTGGCACCACCAACGGCCAGATCATGGCGTACATGTCCGGCTTTGTGCTGATCATGATCGGGCTGGTGGTCGCCGGGCCGTGGCTGACGCTCGTCGGTTCGCGGATCCTGGCCCGGCGGGCCCGGCACGCCGCCGCGATCATCGCCGGCCGGCGGCTGGCGGACAATCCGCAGGCCGGCTTCCGCGCGGTCAGCGGGCTGATGCTGGCGCTCTTCGTCACCAGCGTCGCCACCGGCGTGATGACCACGATGGTGGCGGAGCGGGGCGCCCCGCGCAGCGGTTCCGTGATGGGCAGCGTGCTCTCTCACACGTTCTGGCCGGAGGACGGGGATGCGCCGAGCGTGGCGCAGATCCCGGCCGGGCTCGCCTCGGTGCCCGGCGTCGTCGCGATCCAACCGGTCTACGCCAATCCCCAGCAGCGGTCCACGCCGGACAATCCGGACTGGCTTCCCGGGCTGATCCGCTGCGCCGACCTCGCCCGCTCGCCCGAGCTGGGCCGGTGCGCGCCGGGCGCCGACGTGGCGTACGTCTACACCGACCTGGTCGGCCTGCGCCGCGCCTCCGACGATCCGCCGGTCTGGTCGGCCGCACCGGTGGAGGCCGCGAGCGTACAGGCGCTGCCGCTGCTCTCGGTCGTCGTGGAGACGGATGGTTCGACAGCGGCGATCGAGCGCTCGCGTACCTTGCTCGAAGCCGCCTTCCCCAACACTCGTTTCCCCAGCACGGTCGCAGAGCTGGAAGGCGACTTCCGGCGGACGCTGGTGCAATGGCAGCAGCTCGCCAACGTGGTGATCGTCGCCAGCCTTGCCATCGCGGGATGCAGCCTCGCGGTGAGCGTGGTCGGCGGGCTCACCGAGCGCAAACGCCCGTTCAGCATGCTGCGGCTCACCGGTGTGCGGATCGGGCTGCTGCGCCGCGTGGTCGTGCTGGAGAGCGCGGTGCCGATGCTCTTCGTGGCCGTGCTCGCGATCGGCATGGGCTTCCTCGCCGCGCAGCTCTTCCTCACCTCGCAGCTGGACTACACGCTGCGGGCTCCCGGGGTCGGCTACTACGCGGCGGTGTCGGCCGGGCTGGTCGCCTCGCTCGCCATCATCGCCTCGACCCTCCCGCTCCTGCGGCGGATCACCGGCCCGGAGACGGCTCGGAACGAGTAGGGGGTGACGCGGGCGCCGGTTGCAGGCGGCTGATCGCCAGCCACACGGTGGCGGAGGCAAGTGCCGCAGCCGGCACCGCGTCCTTCCCCGCCGTACCGACGAGCAGCGCGGCGAAGATGAGCGGGGAGAAGAGGAGGCGGGTCTGCGCGGCCATGCCGACCGCAGCGCCGAGCCCGACCAGCCGCAGGTACGCCGCACCGCTCGGCCGCTCCCCCTCGGGCACTACGCGGCCGTGCCGAGTGCGCGGTCGGTGCGAGCGGCCCGTTCCATGCGACCGGAGTGGCCGCCGGCGGTTGACGTGATCACGAGGCCCGCCCCGCGTACCGCTGGAAGAAGAGCGCCTCGGCCAGCGCCATGTGCTCGATCTCGCGCGGGTCGACGCTCTCGTTGGGCGCGTGCATGAGCGTCAGCGGCTCCTCCACGCCCATGAGGATGATCTCGGCGTCCGGGTACGTGTCGGCGAAGACGTTGCACAGCGGGATCGAGCCGCCCTGCCCGAGCGTGGTGAGGTCGCGCCCGTACGACTCTTTCATCGCGGCGGCGAGCGCGTCGTACGCCGGGCCGCCGGTCGACGCGCGGAAGGGCGCACCGGACGCCTCCCGCTCCACGCTCACCTTGACGTGCCACGGCGCGACCGACTCCAGGTGTGCGATCAGCGCGTCTTGGGCCGCCTTCGGGTCCATCCCGGGCGGTACGCGCAGGTTGATCCGGGCCCGCGCGTGCGGCTGGATCGCTGCCGCCGACCCCACCACCGGCGGGCAGTCGATGCCGAGCACGGTCGCCGCCGGGCGGGCCCACAGCATGTCCGAGACCGTGCCGTCACCGACCAGGTCGACTCCATCGAGGACATTGGCGTCGTTGCGGAACCGCTCCGGGTCGTACACCTCGCCTTGCCAGGTCTGCGTGTTGTCCAGACCCGTGACGGTCGTGTTGCCCCGCTCGTCGCGGAGCGTGGCGAGCATGTGGATGAGCGCGGCGAGCGCGTCCGGCGCGGCACCGCCGAACATGCCGGAGTGCATCTCCGAGGAGAGCGACTCCACAGTCACCACACAGTTGGCGAGCCCGCGCAGGCTGATCGTCGCGGCGGGCGCGCCCACCGCCGCGTTGCCGGTGTCGCAGACCAGGATCGCGTCGGCGGCGAGCAGGTCGGCGTGGCCGGGTACGAACTCCTCCAGCCCGCCGGTGCCCTGCTCCTCCGAGCCCTCGACGATGAGCTTGAGGTTGACCGGTACGTCGTCGCCGAGCGCGCGCAACGCGGTCAGGTGCATGAGGATGTTGCCCTTGCAGTCGGCGGTGCCCCGGCCGTACCACCGTCCATTGTGCTCGGTGAGCTGGAACGGGGGCGTGCGCCAGGCCGCGTCGTCGAGCGGCGGCTGCACGTCGTAGTGGGCGTAGAGCAGCACGGTCGGCGCGCCGTCCGGCCCTTCCCGCTCGCCGTACACCGCGCGCGAGCCGTCCGGTGTCTCCTCCAGCCGCAGGTCGGTGAAGCCCACCTCGCCGAAGGCGTCGAGTATCCAGTTGGCCGCCTTCGTGCACTCCTCCGGCGGATACTGCCGGGGGTCGGCGACCGACCGGTACGAGACCAGCTCGGTCAAATCGGTGCGGGCGCGGTCCATGAGGTCGTGTACGCGCCCGTGCAGGCCGTTGCCGTCCATCGCGTCACTCCTTGACGACGTCGTCGAGGTTGAGCCCGTTGGTGTAGGTCTGGAACTCGGGCAGCTGGTCCGGGCAGTACACGCTCAGCGCGAGCTTCTCGCCCTTGATCGTGCGCTCGGCGATGAAGACCGGCCGCTGGCCCGGCCCGGCGGCGCCGTTCGAGCCGAGCCCGTCGCGGATCGCCTTTTTTAGTGCGTTGCCAGGGTCGGCGCACATCGCCCCGCCGTCGTCGCCGAGGGTCCGGATGATCTGGTCGCGGTCCGGCACCGGCAGCTCCTCCGCCTGGAAGAGCGCGATCAACTGGTCGGCCTTGGCCTCGGCGGCGGCGTTGTGCTCGGCCCGGTTGTACATCGCCAGCCCCAGAACCAGCAGCACGACGATCACGGCACCGGCGACGATGTACGTGATCCGGCGGTGTTTGTGCGGGTCGTGGAAGGAGACCGGCTCGTGCGGTGCTGTCGTGGTCATCGCTAACTCCCGCTCACTCGACCGCGGTGGTGGCCGCGGGGTCTGCGGTCCGCCAGTGCGGCTTGCGCAGCCGGTAGAAGAGGTACGGCACGAGCAGGCCGATGATCGCCAGGCCGCCGCCGACGATGCTCACGTACAGGACAACGCTGCCGCCGCCGAACTGTGACGAGGGCACGAAGCCGATCAGCAGCGCGGCGATCGAGGCGAGGAAACCGACCACGCAGAGGGCCAGCAGCGCCGGCGCCCGGAAGCCCCGCGGATGGTCCGGCTGCGTGCGGCGCAACCGAACCGCGGCGACGAACATCAGCAGGTACACGATGAGGTACACCTGCGTGGTGATCACCGAGAAGATCCAGTACGCGCTGGAGACGTCCGGGATGAACGCGTACATCAGCGCGATGACCGTGGTGACCGCGCCCTGCGCCACGAGGATGTTCTGCTGCACGCCGTGCTTGTTGAGCCGTTGCAGGAACGGCGGCAGGTAGCCGTACTGGCGGGAGACCAGCAACAGGCCCTTCGACGGTCCGGCGAGCCAGGTGAGCATGCCGCCGAGCGCGGCGACCACCAGCATGACGCCGAGGATCGGGGTCATCCACGTGACGCCGAACTGCCCGAACACCGCGTCGAACGCCTGCATCACGCCGGACGTTAGGCTGATCTGCTGCGCCGGTACGACCCACGAGATCGCCAGCGCCGGCAGCACGAAGATGAGCAGCACCAGCCCCATCGCCATGAACATCGAGCGGGGGAACTCGCGCCCCGGATTGCGCAGCGAGGAGACGTGCACGGCGTTCATCTCCATGCCGGAGTACGACAGGAAGTTGTTGACGATGAGCACGAGGCTGGCGAGGCCGGCCCAGGCGGGAAGCATGTGTCCGGCGTCCATCGGGGCGGCCGAGGGGTTGCCCTGCCCCAGGAAGACCACGCCGAGCGTGACGAGCAGGACGCCGGGGACGAGCGTGCCGATGATCAGGCCCATGCTGGAGAGGCCCGCGATCGACTTGGTGCCCTGCGAGGAGATGTAGACGCCGGCCCAGAAGCAGATCATGATGACCGCCGCGGTCCAGAGACCGCTGGTGGCGAGGGCCGGATTGATCACGTACGCGAGCGTGCTCGCCACGAACGCGAGCAGGCTGGGGTAGTAGAAGATAGTCATGGCGAACTGGCACCAGACGGCTAGGAAGCCCATCGGCGCGGAGATGCCCTCGCTGACCCAGCGGTAGACGCCGCCGTTCCAGCCGGAGGCGAGTTCGGCCGAGACCAGCGAGGTCGGCAGCAGGAAGACGATCGCCGGCAGCAGGTACAGGAAGACGGCGGCCAGGCCGTACACCGCCATCGACGGCGCGGCCCGGAGGCTGGCGACCGAACTCGTGGTCATCAGGGCCAGGGCGATCCAGGAGATGTACGCGACCGCCGGTGCCTTCGTCCTGGTCGCCGCGGCGGGCGCCGATTTCGTAGCGGGAGATGCCTGTGCTCCTCGGGCCTTCGCACCCGGCAGATCCATGGCGGTCATCGGTGCCTCCCGTTCGCTCGATCGGTCCACACCCAAACGCGAGACTAATTGCATAAATAGGGGCATGCTGGGAAAACCGGGGAAGTCGGGAGGGGTCCATGGTCGGCGAGGCACGGACCGTTTCCGCCGTCGGTGGCGCGGTGCGCCACCGGTGGATCGCACTGGCCGGACTCTGCTCGGCCGCCGGGCTCGTGTGGCTCGCGTTCGCCGATCTGGGCGTCGCGCTGCCGACCATCTCCACTCAGCAGGAGATCGGCCTCACCGATCTACAGTGGACGAACAACGCGTTCAGCCTCGCTTGCGGCGCGCTCGTACTCGCCGCCGGCCGGTGCGGCGACCTCTACGGGCGGCGCCGCGTGCTGCTGCTCGGCGTCGCGGTGTTCGGCGGTTTCTCGCTGCTGACCGCGTTCCTCTCCGGCCTGCCCGGGCTGGTCACCGGCCGCGCGCTCATGGGCGTCGGCGCGGCGATGATCCTGCCCGCGACGCTCGCGCTGATCCCGCCGCTGTTTCCCCGCGCGGAGCAGCCGAAGGCGTTCGGCGCCTGGATGGCGGTCGCCTGGGTCGGGCAGGCTGCCGGCCCGGCGGTGGGCGGTGCGCTCACCAGCGCCCTGGGGTGGCGGTCGCTCTTCTGGATCGCCGCGCCGCTCGCCGCCGCCGCGTTCGTGGTGATCCTCCGGTACACGCCCGAGTCGCGGGACGAGGGCGCCACCGGCGGGGTCGACCTGATCGGGCTGCTGACCAGTGCCGGCGCGGCGTTCTGCCTGCTTTACGCGTTCACCGAGGGGCAGTCGGCCGGTTTCGGCGACCCCCTCATCATCGGGCTGCTGGTCGGGGCGGCGGTACTCGCGGTGGCGTTCGTCTTCGTCGAGCGGCGGGTCCGTGAGCCGCTGGTCGACCTGCGCCTCTTCCGCGCCCGCGACTTCGACGGCGCGCTCACCGCCAACCTGGTGATGAACGTCGTCTTCGCCGGGCTCAGTTTCCTGCTCGCGCTCTACCTCCAGACGGTACGCGGATACAGCGCGCTGGAGGCGGGGCTGCTGCTCTTCCCCTCGACGCTCACGATTCTCGCGCTCAACCCGGTCGGCTCCCGGATGGCGGCGCGCCTCGGTCCGCGTACCCCGGTCGCCTGGGGTCTGGTGCTGCTCGGCGTCGGTACGCTCCTCGCCGGCGTGGTGAGCACCGACTCGCCGTACTGGCTGCTGCTCGCCGGGCTGCTCGTGCTCGGCGCGGGACTCGGCCTGCTCTCGGTGCCGATCTCCGACACCGCCGTCGCCGGCCCACCGCCCGAGCTCGCCGGCACCGCCTCCGGGCTGTTCAAGATGAGCAGCATGCTCGGCGGCGCGATTGGCGTCGCGCTTTTCGCCGCCGTGGCCAAGAGCACCGGGGCGCATCGTGCGCGGGACGAGGCGGAGGCCGCCGGGCTCACCGACGACGAGATCGCCCAACTCGCCAACGCGCTGAGCGGGTCGGACGCCGCAGCCGCCGTCCTCGACAAGCTCCCCGCCGGCGAACGGCAGACGGTGATGGCCGCGTACCAGGAGGCGTACGCCGCGGGCGTGGCCGGCTCGATGAAGATCGCTGGCCTGTTTGCCCTGGTGGCGGTGGTGCTCCTGCTCCTGCTCTGGCCGCGTCGCTCTCCTCTTTCAATGCACCGCTAGGAACTTGCATGGACTCATTTCCGCCCGACCGCCGAGGGAAACCGCACCGGCACGGTCACGATCACCAGCAACGCCAGCAACAGCCCGACCTCGGTCGGCCTCTCCGGCAGCGGTACCGGCGCCAACACCAACATCGCGGCCGGCAAGCCGGCGTCAGCGAGCAGCCAGGCTAACGGCTCGACCGGGGCCGCTCTGGTGACCGACGGCAACGCCAACACGTACTGGGAGAGCGCCAACGGCTCCTTCCCGCAGTGGATACAGGTGGACCTCGGCTCGGCGCAGAGCGCGAGCCGGATCGTGCTCCAGCTCCCCGCATCGTGGGGCGCGCAGCCAGACGCTCTCCGTACAGGGCAGCACCAACGGGAGTACGTGGACGGCGGTGGCGGCCTCGGCGGCGTACAACTTCACGCCCACGGCCACGATCACCTTCCCGGCGACGACCCAGCGGTACTTCCGGCTGAACATCACCGCCAACACCGGCTGGCCCGCCGGTCAGATCTCCTCGTTCCAGGTCTGGAACACCTGACAGGTACCGTGGGCCGATGAGTTGGGAGGTGGGTGAGCCCGGAGTGGTCCGTTTGCCGTCCGGACGGATCGTGCGAGGGCGCGGGCTGCGGCGACCACTGCCGCCCGGGCCCTCGCCGACGTTCGGTGTCTACCTGCTCGGCCGCCCGCCGCCCCCGGTGAGCTGGGCGAGCCGGTGGATCAGGTGGCCCGACTTCTGGCTGCCCAGCGACCGGGCGAAGGCCCGCGCCACGCTCCGGGAGGCGTGGGAGCGGGCGGCGGACGAGCGGGTCGAGGTCGCCTGCGGCGGCGGTCGCGGGCGCACCGGCACAGCGCTCGCCTGCATCGCCGTGCTCGACGGCGTGCCGCCCGAGGAGGCGGTCGCCTGGATCCGCGCCCGGTACGACCGGCACGCGGTCGAGACGCCCTGGCAGAAGCGCTTCGTGCGGTCGCGCTGAGCCGGGCCGCCGTCAGGCGCGCAGGCCGGCGCGGACCACGGTGACGGTGCGGTCGAGCGCGGCCAGGTCAGTGCCCCCCGCGGGGTGCGCCTGGCAGCCCATCATCAGCGCCTTGACGTCGGCGAACTCCACATCGGACCGCACCGCACCAGCCTCCTGCGCCATCGCGAGCAGCGTGCGGAGCCGCCCCGAAACGTCGTGTCCCGCCTCGGTGCCGGCGGCGTCCAGGTCGTAGCCGGCACCGGCGAGCGCCTCGGCGAGCCCTCGGTTGGTCGCGCCCTCGTGCACAAGCGTGGCGAAGAACCGGAAGAACGCCTCGCCCGGCGTCTTGCTCGCGGCGAGCGCGTCGGCCTCGGCGGTGAGCCGCTCCATCCGCTCCAGCAGGATGGCCGCGTAGAGCGCCTCCTTGGTCGGGAAATGGCGGCTGACCGTGCCGGTGCCCACGCCCGCGCGGCGGGCGATCTCGTGGATCGGCACCCCGAGCCCTTCGGCGGCGAAGACCTCGGCTGCGACCGCCAGCACTCGGGCCCGGTTTCGCCGGGCGTCGGCACGGAGCTCTCTGGCCACGCACTCCTCCAGCACTGACGGGATCACCGTCCCGTAGCGCAAAAGCGGGACGTTCATCCCGGATTCTAACTCAGGAAGGGCGTGATGGCACAGGGCCGGAACGAGTTGCCTGCGTCGCACCACCGACACAAGGGATCGATCGGCGTGACTCGAAGGGCGAGAACTGTTGACGAACCAGTGACATATCTGAAACCTTAGACACCTGGCTCGCAAGAAGTAGATGCTTGCGTGCAAGAAGCTGGCAGAAGTACGCGTTAAACAACACCGCCATGCCGCACGGCTGTCCCGGACCAGCGGCGCTCCACTCTGTTCACCAGCAAGGGGACACCATGAGACGGAAACAGCTCAGCTGGCGGCTGATCAGCGGCATCCTCGCCGCGGGTCTCGTCGGCGCCGGGCTCGCCCCCACCCCCGCGTCCGCGGCCGGTGGGCCCAACCTGGCGGCGGGCAGACCCGCGTCGGCCAGCGGGTCCAGCGCGCTGTATGGCCCGGGCAACGTCACCGACGGCAACTCGGCCTCCTACTGGGAGAGCCCCAACAACGCGCTGCCCCAGTGGGTCCAGGTCGACCTCGGCAGCAGTGTCAGCATCGACCAGGTCGTGCTCCGCCTGCCGAGCCACTGGGAGGCCCGCACGCAGACGCTGAGCGTGCAGGGCAGCACCAACGGCACCAACTTCAACACGCTCTCCGCGTCCGCCGGCCGCGTGTTCGACCCGGCGAGTGGCAACGCGGTCACCGTCAACTTCACCGCCGCGAGCACCCGGTACGTGCGGATCCACGTCACCGCCAACAGCGGCTGGCCGGCGGCACAGCTCTCCGAGATCGAGGTCTACGGCGCCAGCGGCGGGAGCGGCAACCTCGCCACCGGCAAGGTGTTCTCGGCGAGCAGCGCGCAGAGTGGCTTCGGCGCCAACCTCGCCAACGACGGCAACCAGGGCAGCTACTGGGAGAGCGCCAACAACGCGTTCCCGCAGTGGATCCAGGTCGACCTCGGCGCGGCGGCGAGCGTGAGCCGGGTCGTGCTCAAGCTGCCCACCGGCTGGGGCGCCCGTACACAGACGCTGGCGGTGCAGGGCAGCACGAACGGAAGCGCGTTCAGCGCCCTCTCCGCCGCGGCGGGACGCGTCTTCGACCCCGCGTCAGCCAACACGGTCACCATCGACTTCCCGGCGACGACCGCCCGGTACGTGCGCGTGCACATCACCGCCAACACCGGCTGGCCGGCGGGCCAGATCAGCGAGGTCGAGGTGTACGGCACGACCACCGGCGACACGCAGCCGCCCTCCGCGCCCGGCAACCTGACCCTGACCCAGCCGGCGGCCGGGCAGATCCGGCTCGCCTGGACCGCCTCGACCGACAACGTCGGCGTGACGGCGTACGTGGTCTACCGCGACAACACCCCGATCGCAACGCTGGCCGGCAACGTCCTGTCGTACACCGAGAACCAGCCGGCCACGGCGACGGTGGAGTACTTCGTGCGGGCCCGGGACGCGGCCGGCAACGAGTCGGCGGACAGCAGCCACGTCACCCGGCCGGGCACCGGTCCCGGTGACAACCAGGCGCCGACCGCGCCGGGCAACCTCGCCTTCACTCAGCCGGCCACCGGGCAGATCCGCCTGACCTGGACCGCGTCGACCGACAACGTGGGCGTCACCGGATACACGATCTTCGCGAACGGCGCCGAGCGGGCGAGCGTGGCGGGCAACGTGCTCACGTACACGGACACGCAGCCGGCCACCGCCACAGTGGAGTACTTCGTGCGGGCCCGGGACGCCGCGGGCAACGTGTCGGCCGACAGCAACCACGTCACGCGCGTCGGCGACAATCCGCCGGGCGGCACCAACCTCGCCGCCGGCAAGCCGATCGAGGAGTCGTCGCACGTGCACACGTACGTCGCGACCAACGCCAACGACGGCAACCTCGCCACCTACTGGGAGTCCGCCGGCTTCCCGTCGACGCTGACGGTCAAGCTCGGCGCCAACGCCGACATCTCCTCGGTGACGGTCAAGCTCAACCCGGACCAGTCGTGGGGGCCGCGTACCCAGACCTTCGAGATCCTCGGACGGGATCAGGGCGCGAGCGCGTACACCTCGCTGAAGGCCAGCGGGACGTACAGCTTCAGCCCGTCGGTCAACCAGAACTCGGTGACGATCCCGGTCACCGCCCGCACCGCGGACGTCCGGCTGCGCTTCACCGCCAACAGCGGGGCGCCTGGCGGGCAGGTCGCGGAGGTGCAGGTCATCGGCACCCCGGCGCCCAACCCCGACCTGGTGGTGACCGCGGCAAGCTGGAGCCCGGCGTCGCCGAACGAGGCGACCGCGATCACCCTCTCGGCCACGGTCCGCAACTCGGGCTCGGCGGCCGCCGGGGCGACCACGCTCAACTTCAACCTCGGCGGCGCGGTGGCCGGTACGGTGCCGGTCGCGGGCCTCGCCGCCGGCGCGTCGGCAACCGTCACGTTCAACGCCGGTGTACGTCCGATGGGCAGCTACAGCCTCACCGCGACGGTCGACCCGGCCAACCAGGTCGTCGAGCAGAGCGACGCCAACAACAGCTTCACCGCGCCTTCGCCGCTGGTGGTGGCACAGGCTCCCGGCCCGGACCTCCAGGTCACCAGCATCACCGCCAACCCGCCGAACCCGGCGGTCGGCGCGCCTGTCACCTTCACGGTGGCGGTCAACAACCGCGGCACCACCGCGACCGGCGCGACCACGGTGACTCGCGTGACGGTCGGCGGTACGACGCTCAACACCAACACCGCCTCGATCGCCGCGGGCGCGACGGTCAACGTGGCGATCAGCGGGAGCTGGACGGCGACCAGCGGGGGCGCCACCATCACGGCCACCGCCGACGCGACCAACGTGGTGACCGAGACGAACGAGAACAACAACTCGCTCGCCCGGTCGATCGTGGTCGGTCGGGGCGCCGCGGTGCCGTACACCGAGTTCGAGGCGGAGGCCGCCGACTACCAGGGCACGCTGCTGGTGGCCGACCCGCTGCGCACGTTCGGGCACACCAACTTCGCCACCGAGTCCTCCGGGCGGCAGTCGGTGCGGCTGAACAGCACGGGCCAGTACGTGGAGTTCACCTCCACCAGCCCGTCGAACTCGATCGTGGTGCGCAACTCCATCCCGGACGCGCCGGGCGGCGGTGGCATCGAGGCCACCATCAGCCTCTACATCAACGGCACGTTCTCCCGGAAGCTGACGCTGTCGTCCCGCAACAGTTGGTTGTACGGCACCACGGACGACACCGAAGGGCTCTCGAACTCGCCCCAGGCGAACGCCCGGCGCCTGTTCGACGAGTCGCACGCGCTCCTGTCGCAGAGCTACCCGGCGGGTACGAAGTTCAAGCTCCAGCGGGACGCGAACGACACGGCGCAGTACTACATCATCGACCTGATCAACCTGGAGCAGGTGGCGCCGGCGCTGCCCCAGCCCGCCGGTTGCACGTCGATCACGCAGTACGGCGCGGTGCCCAACGACGGCATCGACGACAGTGCCGCCATCCAGCGGGCCGTGACGGACGACGAGAACGGCGTCATCAGCTGCGTCTGGATCCCGGCCGGTGAGTGGCGCCAGGAGCAGAAGATCCTGTCGCCGGACCCGACCCGGGGCAACTACAACCAGAAGGGCATCCGCAACGCCGTCATCCGCGGCGCCGGCATGTGGCACACCAAGCTCTACACCAACACCGAGCCGCAGAACGTGCAGGGCAACATCAACCATCCGCACGAGGGCAACGTCGGCTTCGACATCGACGACAACACGCAGATCTCCGACCTGGCCATCTTCGGTATGACCACCAACCGGGCCAACCGGGGGCACGGGATCAACGGGCGGCTCGGCAAGAACACGAAGATCAGCAACGTGTGGATCGAGCACGTCAACGTCGGCGCCTGGGTCGGCCGCGACTACTCGGACACGCCCGCGTACTGGAACCCCGGTGACGGCATCGAGTTCAGCGGGATGCGGATCCGCAACACGTACGCCGACGGCATCAACTTCGCCAACAGCACGCGCAACTCGCGGGTCTTCAACTCGTCGTTCCGGACGACCGGTGACGACTCGCTGGCGGTGTGGTCGAGCACGTACGTCCGTGACCAGGCGACGGACATCGGGCACGACAACCACTTCACCAACAACACGATCCAGTTGCCGTGGCGGGCGAACGGTATCGCCATCTACGGCGGCTACGGCAACACGGCCGAGAACAATCTCATCTACGACACGATGAACTACCCGGGCATCATGCTGGCGACCGACCACAGCCCGCAGCCGTTCTCCGGCACGACGTTACTCGCCAACAACGGGCTCTACCGGTGTGGTGGCGTCTTCTGGGGCGAGCAGCAGGAGTTTGGCGCCATCACGATATTCGCCCCGGGTCGGGACATCCCCGGCGTCGTCATCCGCGACACCGACATCATTGATTCCACGTACGACGGCATCCAGTTCAAGGGTGGCGGCGGCAACATTCCAGGCGTGGCGATCACAAATGTGCGGATCGACAAGTCCAACAACGGCGCCGGCATCCTGGCGCAGGGCAGTGCGCGTGGCAGTGCGACGCTGACCAATGTGACCATCACCAACTCGGCGACCGGAAACATCGTCGTCGAGCCCGGCTCACAGTTTCAGATAACCGGCGGCTAGCGACCCACCTGGGCGGTGGCCCGGCCTATCTGGCCGGGCCACTGTCTTTGTCGTCGTTGCCGTTCTTGTTCTTGCCGGGAGTTGCCCTGCGAGTCGCCGTCCTCGTCCCCCTGGTCGAAATCGCCCTCGCCCGACGAGAGTGTGGGGGAGGGCGAGACGGTCGCGGAGGGGCGGGCCGTCGAGGACGGTGGCCGCGAGGCCGGACCGCCGCCTCGCGGCCGGATTAGCGGTGCGCAGAACGTCGGTATCCGCTCCTCGCCGCCGGCCACGCGCGACAGGTCGTGCAGCTCCTCGGGCTTCATCGGCTTGTTCTTGCGGCGCCGGTCATCCCACGTGCGGCAGAGCTTCTCCACTCGCTTGTCGATCGGGATGGAGCCCTGGGCGCTGGGGGAGGGCGGCGTGGTCGAATGAGTCGGGCCGCTCGCGTGTCCGCGCGACGTGTGCGTCGGCGACGGCGGTACCTCGCGCGGGGAGAGCTGTTCGTGCGGCGGCGGCCGATTGTCGCCGGGGAGGTAACCGGTCTCGGCGGCCACCGCCACGCCTCCCACCAGCACCGCCGCCGTCGCTGCCGCCGCGGCGAGCGGTCGGAGTGCGCGCCACCGTTGCCGTGCCGCTACCGGTGGCGTGGTCCGGCCGGCCCCCTCGAACGCGGCGAGGGCCGCCTCCAGCCCGTCGAGCTCGTGCCGTCGGGGCGGGGCGGTGGCCGCGCGGAGCAGGCGGCTCAGCTCAGGGCGTGCGGGGTCGTGACCGGTGGCGAGCAATCGCTCGGCATCCTCCGGCCCGATCCGGCGCCTCCGTGACGTACGCATGGCGTTGGAGAAGGCGTCCCAGAGCCGCACGGCGTTACACCCCCTCCGTACGCGGCGAGTGCAGGTCGAGCGACGGTCTCGACTCCTGCCGGCGGGCCTGCACCTCGGCGTGCTGGGCGAGCCGGCGCAGGCCGCGCATCGCCGCGATCCGCACCGCGCCGGGGCGCTTGCCGAGCACCTGCGCGGTCTGCGCGACGTCCAGACCGGCCACGACCCGCAGCGTAACCGCCTCGGCCTGGTCCTTCGGCAGCGAAGCGATCACGCTCAGTGCCCAGTCGGTCTCGGATCGCTGGATCACCTCGTTGGCGACGTCCGGCAGTGTGGCGACCACCTCGCGCTCGGACAGGTCACGGGGCTCCTCCGGCCGGCGCCGGGCCCGCCGCCGCTCGTCGATCGCACGGTTGCGGGCGATCGTGAACAGCCAGACCCGGAAGCCAGATGGCGTGCCTGCGAAGTCGCGTAGCGCCCGCGCGGTCTGGAGCCACGTCTCGGACGCCACGTCTTCGGCGGCGTCGCCTACGATCACCCGCAGGTAGCGAAGCAGCCCCGGCTGTTGCGCTCGCCACAGGATGGCGAAGGCCGCGGAGTCTCCCCGCACCGCGGCGGCGAGGGCACTCGCGAGTTCCTCGTCGTCCAAAGCCTCGATCCCTGTCGCACCGGTCCCGTCGCGTCTTCCATCCGTCGTCGAAACCCTGCCGAAGCAGCACGTTACACCGGTACCCGACGATCGTGATCAGGAGCGTGGGCCGCGTTCTTGAGCCGGGTACGCGCAAGATCGCCGGCGGGACGTTACCCGAATCAGGTGCCACACGGGAAATGTGTACGGACGTCGTCACTCGTTACCTTTTCGCGTACTGCCTCGGCCCGATCGCCCGGTCGCGCCACCTGTACCAGGTCTGTTGCCATCGTCCTTCGGAAGCGCCTTGGTGGGCACGTGGGAGGAATCCACAATGGGGGCACATTGGCCGGGGCGGCTATCGGCCGTGGTCGGAGCGGTGGCGCCCGCCCGGCCGGCACGACGGCCGGCACCAACCCTGGCAGCGTGCCCACCACGGCGTCCGGACTTCAGCCCCAGCAGCTCGGCCGGAGGCGGTGGTGCGCCCCCCAACGCCCACCGTCTTCGGCGTGGGCACGCTGGTACCGCCCGTCTCGCCCGACATGCCGCTCACCGGTATGACCGGCGCGGGCTCGACGGCGGGCGGGGTCGCTCTTTCCGTGGCATGCCGGCGGTCGGGGGCCCCCTCCTCCGCCGCCGGCTCCTCCTCCCGGGAACGGCGACCGGGGCGACCGGCGGCGGGCGTGGCATTGCGTCCGCCGCCGGCGCCCGTCTCAGCGGCAGCTCCTCGCGCTGAAAAGGCCGCCGGCGACCACCTCCCGGTGACCGATGAGTTTTGTCGGACCGCTCCGTCATAGTCGCCAGAAGGTGCACGCCACACGAGGGGCAGGACGATGAGCGACGTCACCGTGGAGACCGGATCACGATGGATGCGGGGGCCGCTGCGCCCGTTCCGCTGGGGGCAGTACCGGCTGCTGGCCGGCTCGGTCACGATGTCGCTCTTCGCGGCCGGCGCGTGGCTGATCGCGCTGGTGTGGCAGGTGATCGCGCTCGGCGGCGGGCCCACCGAGCTGTCGCTGGTGTCGGCCGCGGCGGCCCTCGGCATGGTGGCGACGACGCTGCTCGGCGGCGTGCTCGCCGACCGCGTGCCGCAGCGGCGGATCCTGCTCACGGTCGCCGCCGCGCGGACGGTGGCGATCGCCGTGGTCGCCGCGCTGGCGGTCGCCGGCGTGCTGCACCTGTGGCACCTCGTGGTGGTGGCCGGGCTGATCGGCCTCGGCAACGGGTTCACCTATCCGGCATACTCCGCGATGCTCCCGTCGATCCTGCCGGCCGAAGACCTCATGGCGGCCAACGGCGTCGAGGGCATGCTGCGGCCGACCATCATGCAGGCCGCCGGCCCGGCGCTGGCGAGCGCGCTGATCGCGGCCTCCTCGCCCGGCGCGGCGATCGTGATGGTGGCGGTGCTGGAGGCGATCGGCGTCGCGCTCCTGCTGCTCGTGCGCCCGGTGCCGCTGCGCCGCGACAGGTCCGCCGAGACCGCCCATCCGGTCCGTGCCGTGGTGGTCGACCTCAAGGATGGCTTCGTCTACATGGCCCGCACGCCATGGCTGCTGGCCACGCTGCTCTCCGCCTCGGCGCTGATCCTGCTGATCATGGGCCCGGTCGAGGTGCTGATCCCGTTCGTCATCAAGGACCGGGCCGGTGGCGGCCCTGGTGACCACGCGATCGTCATGGCCGCGTTCGGCATCGGTGGCGCGATCGGCTCGCTCGGCATGGCGTCGTTCAAGATGCCCCGGCGCTACCTCACGGTCATGAACCTCTTCTGGGGCGCCGGCTGCCTCCCGCTGGTCCTGGTCGGCACGGTCGCCAACATCTGGGTGATCGCCGCGGCGGTCTTCGTGGTGGGCATGTGCTTCTCGGCGCCGATGGTGATCTGGGGCACGCTGCTCCAGCGCCGGGTCCCGCCGCACATGCTCGGCCGGGTCTCCAGCCTCGACTTCTTCGTGTCGCTGGTGTTCATGCCGGTGTCGATGGCGATCGCCGGCCCGGTCAGCGGCGGCATCGGGCTGGGCGCCACGTTCGCCCTCGCCGGTCTGGTGCCGACGGCCATCGCCGTGCTCGCGATCGTGCTGGCGAAGATGCCGAAGGACGAGCTGGCGCATCCGCTGGACACGCCGCCGGCGCAGGAGCCGGCCGGCGAGGTGGCGAAGGACCGCGAGCTGGTGTGCCAAGACGCGTAGCGCGGCGACCACACGGGGTTCACGCGGTGCCCGGCGGCCAAAGACCGCCGGGCACCGCCGCGTCTCGGAGCGGAGATCGGCCCGCCCAGCGGACGCCTACGCGGGCTGGGCGGGCTCCTCGACGACGGGCGCGTCCAGCCTGGCCAGCTCCTCGGGCGTGAGGCGCAGAGCACCGGCGGCGATGTTTTCGACGAGGTGGTCCGGGTCGCCCGTGCCCGGGATGGCCAGCACGTGTGCCCCCTGGTGCAGCGTCCAGGCCAGCCGCACCTGGTGTGGTGTCACGCCGTGGGCACGGGCCACCGCGCGCACAGCCTCGTCGTGGCGGGCCTCGGCGCCCGCCTCGCGCCGGGCGCCGGCGATCGCGAAGTACGGGACGAAGGCGACGCCTCGCTCGCCGCAGGTCCGCAGCAGCCCGTCGTCCGTGCGGTTGTCGAGCGCGTAGCTGTTCTGCACGCACACGACCGGCGCGATCGGCTCCGCCTCGTCGAGGTGGTCCACGCGCACGTTCGACAGGCCGAGGTGGCGGATCAGCCCGGCGTCCCGCAGGTCGGCCAGCGCGCCGAACCGTTCCGCCACCGAGTCGTGCCCCGGCCGCTTCAGGATTCGCAGGTTGACCACGTCGAGGTGGTCCCGGCCGAGCCGGCGCAGATTCTCCTCGACCTGTGCGCGCAGCGCCGCCGGCGAGGTCGCCTGCGGGGTCGAGCCGGCCACCGGGTCGTAGCTGGGCCCGACCTTGGTGGCGATGACCAGGTCATCCGGGTACGGCCAGAGCGCCTCCCGGATCAGCTCGGTGGCCCACCGGGTCGGGCCGCTGCCCACCTTGAGCGTGCCGCCCGGCGAGAAGTAGAACGCGGCCGTGTCGATGTGGTTGACGCCGAGGTCGACCGCTCGCCGCAGCACGGCGATGGCGAGGTCGCGGTCGGGGTTCGCGGTGATCCGCATCGACCCGAAGCCCATCCGGTGGACGGTGCGGTCGCCGAGCGTCCAGGTCCCCGCGTCGCCGGCGGTGGAGGCGTGGGAGGTCGTGGGCATCCGCCGACCGTACCCGGGGACGCGTACAGGAAGGGCCACGAGCGGTGCCAGGGCCGCGTCCGGGGGCGGCCCTGGCAGTCGTCCTAAAGTACGGCCGGCGGGCCCGACCTTGGGCCGCCCGGTCGCGGCCCATGTACCGATGAGCCGGCGCCCCGCGCCCGCGACCATCGATGTATGAAGGCGATTGTCCAAGACCGGTACGGCTCTCCCGATCAGCTCACATTGCGCGAGGTGGCGAAGCCGGCGCCCGCCGACGACGAGGTCCTCGTCCGCGTGCACGCGGCGGCGATCAACGCGCGCGACTGGCACGTGCTCCGCGGTGACCCCCTCATGGCCCGGTTGGCGCTGCGGGTCACCTTCGGCCCCAGCGGACCCAGGCGGCCGATCCGCGGCAGCGACGTCGCCGGTCGCGTGGAGGCGGTCGGCGGGCGAGTGACCCGGTTCAGTCCGGGCGACGAGGTCTACGGCGACGTACGCGAGATGGACGGTGCCTTCGCCGAGTACGTGTGCGTGCCGGAGGACCAGCTGGAGCGGAAGCCGGCCAACCTGACCTTCGAGCAGGCGGCCGCCGTGCCGCTGGCCGGCAGCACCGCGCTGGTGGGGCTGCGCGATGTCGGCCGGGTCGAGCCGGGGCAGCAAGTGCTCATCAATGGTGCCTCGGGCGGCGTGGGGACGTTCGCGGTGCAGATCGCCAAGGCACTCGGCGCGAAGGTGACCGCCGTGTGCAGCACGCGCAATGTCGAGCTGGTGCGGTCGCTCGGCGCGGACCGCGTCATCGACTACACGCGCGAGGACTTCAGCCGGGACACGCAGCGGTACGACATGATCTTCGACCTTGTCGCCAACCGCTCGCTCGGCGACCTCCGCCGCGTGCTGGCACCGAACGGTGTGCTCCTGCTCTCCGGCGGCGGCGTGTCGAGCAACGGCCGCCCGCACGTCGTCGGCCCGATGGGTCTGATCATCAAGGCGGGGCTGGTCGCGCGCTTCGTGCGGCACCAGTTGCGCACCCTGAACAATGTGGCCCCGAGCGCGGAGGTCCTCGCCGACCTGCGCCAACTCATCGAGTCGGGCATGGTCCTCCCGGCCATCGACCGGACGTTTCCGCTCGCCGAGGTCGCGGAGGCGATCCGGTACGTCGAGGTCGAGCACGCCCGCGCGAAGGTCGTCATCACGGTCTGAGGCAGCCTTACGGTTTTCCGCCAGCGTCCCGTGTCGAAATCAAGACCCGTCTGGGCATGGCGCGGAGTCGATTCATTGAGGTAAAAACATCCCGTCCCCTTCTTCCACGACTTGAACGAAGTCGGGCATAGCGGGAGAGCGCTCTCACCAGCGCGCGAAATGCCTCCTGTCCACCGGACGCTGCCCCCACGCAGCGGAGAGGACGAACCGCAATGACGCACATCCGCGGCATCCCGCGAGTGATCGGCCGGGCCCTCGCGCTCGGCCTGGTGCTGGCGACGGTCACCGCGGCGACCGGCACCGCCGCCGTCGCCGGGCCACCGCCGACCAGTACGACGTCGCTCCTCGGGCCGAACGTCACGGTCTTCGATCCGAGCACACCGCTCAGCGAGATCCAGGCGAAGCTCGACGCCACGCACGCCGCCCAGGTCAACGCCGAGATGGGCACCAACCGGTACACGTTCCTGTTCAAGCCGGGCACGTACGGCACGGCAGAGCAGCCGTTGCAGATCAAGGTCGGCTACTACACCGAGGTCGCCGGGCTTGGCGCCTCGCCCACCGATGTCGTGATCAACGGGAAGGTCGAGGTCTACAACCGCTGCCTCGAAGGCGGGGGCACGAGCAACTGCCTCGCCCTCGTCAACTTCTGGCGCACGCTCTCCAACCTGACGCTCAACATCAACGCGACCGGCCAGGAGGGCTGCTACGCGTCGGCGAACTTCTGGGCCGTCTCCCAGGCGGTCTCACTGCGCCGGATGAACATCACCGGCGGCGGCCTGTCGCTGATGGACTACTGCACCGCCGGCCCGCAGTACGCCAGCGGCGGCTTCATCGCCGACTCGCGCCTGCCCGCCACCACCAACGGCTCGCAGCAGCAGTGGTTGACCCGCAACAGCGAGATCGCCGGCTGGTCCAACGCCGTGTGGAACCAGGTCTTCGCGGGCGTGATCGGCGCGCCGGACGACTCCGCGTTCCCCAACCCGCCGTACACCACGCTGGAGACCACGCCGCTGAGCCGGGAGAAGCCGTACCTCTTCGTCGACGCGAAGGGCAGGTACCAGGTCCGCGTGCCCTCGGCGCACCGCAACACCAGCGGCGTCTCCTGGGCGAACGGGCTGACGCCGGGCCGCACGATCCCGCTTTCCGACTTCTACGTGGCGAAGCCGGGCGACTCGGTCCTGAAGATCAACCTGGCGCTGGCGCTCGGCAAGCACCTGCTGCTCACCCCGGGCGTGTACGACATCGCGCGCAGCATCGAGGTCTGGCGCCCCAACACGGTCGTGCTCGGCTTGGGGCACGCCACGCTGACCGCGGTGAACGGCTCGATCCCGCTGGACGTCGCCGACGTGCCCGGCGTGATCGTCGCCGGCGTCACGATCGACGCGGGGCTCAAGGAGTCGCCGGTACTGCTGCGGGTCGGCAAGAAGCACGGCTTCGGGCGGCATGAGCGCGGAGCGAAGCGGAGCGCGAATGTTCCGCCGGTCTTGGCGGGACGCTTCAGTTCGCCGAGCAATCCGACCACGCTCAACGACGTGTACTTCCGGATCGGCGGCCCGCACGTCGGCAAGACCAACATCGCGCTGGAGGTCAACAGCGACAACGTGCTCATCGACCACACCTGGGTCTGGCGCGGTGACCACGGCGTCGAGGGCTTCACCGACACCGAGCGGTGGAACACCAACACCGGCCGGTACGGCGCCATCATCAACGGCGACGACGTGACCGCGACCGGCCTCTTCGTCGAGCACTTCCAGCGGTACAACACGATCTGGAACGGCGAGCGCGGCACGGTGGTCCTCTACCAGAACGAGCTTCCGTACGACCCACCGACGCAGGCCGACTGGATGAACGGCAGCGTCGAGGGCTACGCCGGCTACAAGGTCGGCGACAAGGTGAAGAACCACACGCTGTACGGCGCGGGCGTCTACGTCTTCAACCAGAACAACCCGTCCATCCACACCGAGAACGGCTTCGAGGTGCCGGAGCGGCCGGGCGTCAAGCTGCACCACATCATGACCGTCAACCTGAGCGCCGGCACGATCGACCACGTGGTCAACGGCGTCGGCGAGGCGGCCGACACCACGAAGATCGGTGCCCCGGTCTACATCGCGGAGTACCCGATCCCGTAAGAACCGCACCAACATGGGCGGGGCCGGAGCGATGCGCGCTCCGGCCCCGCCGGCCTGTGCGGGCCGGATGACGACCTGACCGCCGATCGGCGGTCACCGTCCGTCGGCCACCGCCAAGTGAGGGATGTACGGTTCTTGCGACATCTGCACGACTTCTTTCGTCATCCAATCGGCTCTTGTCTCCCTTGGCGTCGGGATTTAACGTCATGGCGGGGTCCCCAGGGAAATCCGGAGCGAAGCGGAGGGTTTCCCTGAGGTGCTTCACCACACTCCCGAACTCGCAGAATCGAGCCCGTGCTGATGACCCACAGACGTAAGCGCAGTGCCTTGGCAGGGTCCCTCGTGTTGACATTGTCTGCGGCCGCGGCTCTCGGTGGAGCGGTCCCCGCCGCCGCGGGCCCCAAGGCCGCCCCCGTGGTGACGCGCGCCGCCCTCGACCCGTCGCTTGTCGCGGGGCGCGGCGCCAGCGTCGACTTCCTCGAGCAGGAGGCCGAAAACGCCGTGACCAACGGCGTGGTCATCGGTCCGGACCGCACGGCGTACACGCTGCCGGCCGAGGCATCCGGCCGCAAGGCGGTGAAGCTGACCCCCGGGCAGTACGTGGAGTTCGTCCTGCCGGCCGCCGCCAACGCGATCAACGTGCGCTACAGCATCCCCGACGCGCCCAACGGCGGTGGCATCAGAGCGCCGCTCGACGTCACGGTCAACGGCAAGGGTACGGGTCGGGGTGGGCGAATACAGACCATGACGCTGACGTCGGAGTACGCCTGGCTCTACAACCAGTACCCGTTCACCAACGACCCCAACGCGGACCTGCTCCACCCCGACTGGTGGATCACCGAGTGCGCGTGCGTGCCGGCGCAGACCACGCCCACGCCGACCATCACCAAGCCGTTCCGCCCCATGCACTTCTACGACGAGCAGCGCCTCCTGCTCGGCAAGACGTACCGCGCCGGCGACCGCGTGCGCCTCACCGTCCCGGCCCGCAGCAACGCCGCCTGGACGGTCATCGACCTGCTCGACTCGCAGCTCGTCGGGCCGCCGCACGTACGCCTCATCGCGGCCAACGTGCTGCTCTTCGGTGCCGACCCGACCGGCCGCCGGGAGTCGTCCGACGCGTTCGACCGGGCCATCGCCTTCGCCAAGAAGGCCAAGCTCAAGGTCTACATCCCGCCGGGCACGTACCAGGTCAACCGCCACATCATCGTCGACAACGTGACGATCGAGGGGGCCGGCAACTGGTACACGATCATCAAGGGCAAGGAGGTCGCGCTTCCCGAGCCGGCCCCGGACAACTCGGTGCACACCGGCGTGGGCTTCTACGGCAGGTACGCCAAGGACGGCGGCAGCAGCAACGTGCACCTGTCCGGCTTCGCGATCGAGGGCGACGTGCGCGAGCGCATCGACACCGACCAGGTCAACGGCATCGGCGGCGCGCTCAGCAACTCCACCATCGACGGCCTCTACATCCGCCACACCAAGGTCGGCATGTGGTTTGACGGGCCGATGACCAACACGCGCATCACCAACAACGTGATCGTCGACCAGATCGCGGACGCGCTCAACTTCCACACCGGCGTCACCAACTCGGTGGTGGGCAACAACTTCATCCGCACCACCGGCGACGACGGGCTCGCCATGTGGTCGGAGGCGACCGCCAACGCCAACAACACCTTCGACCGCAACACCGTGCAGACGCCCACGCTGGCCAACGGCATCGCCATCTACGGCGGCACGGACAACACCGTCTCCAACAACCTGATCGCCGACCCGATCCGCGAGGGCAGCGGCATCCACGCCGGCTCGCGCTTCGGCGCCGAGCCGTTCACCGGCAAGCTCTCGATCACCAACAACACGGTGGTACGGGCCGGCACGTACGAGCTGAACTGGAGGATCGGGCTCGGCGCCATCTGGCTGTACGCGCTCGACAAGTCGATCGAGGCGGACATCCAGGTGACCGGCGACCACTACCTCGACAGCACGTACAACGCCATCATGCTGGTGAGCGAGTGGGCCGTGAAGGACCTGTACTCGATCAGCGGCGTGAAGTTCAAGAACATCAGGGTCGACGGCACGGGTACCTCCGTCGTGAGCGCCCGGGTCGCCGGCGGCGCCTCGTTCGAAAACGTGGACGCCCGCAACGTCGGCGCGGTCGGCGTCAACAACTGCGGCTCGTTCCACTTCACGCCGGCCGGCTCGGAGTTCGCCGTGACCGACCGGGGCGGCAACGACGGCGGCGGCGTCACCGGGCCGTGGCTCGCGCCGTGGATGCTGCCCAACACCATCACCTGCGACGACCGCCCGCCGGTCGTGCCGCCGGCACCACCATCCCCCTGGTGACGCGCGGTTGGCGACGGATCAGCCACGGAGCGGCGCGGCGCCTCTCGGCGCCGCGCCGCGCTGTCGTCAGGTGGCGGTGCAGGTGAGCGACGGTACGGGGTTGGTGCTGTTCCACGAGCCGAGGAAGCCGAACGCCGTACTGGCGCCGGCGCCGAGCGACCCGTTGTAGGAGACGTTCCGGGCTGTCACGCTCGTGCCGCTGGCGGTGACCGTGGCGTTCCACGACTGGCTGACGCTCTGCCCGTTGCCGAACGTCCAGGTGACCGTCCAGCCGCTGATCGGCGCCGAGCCGGCGGTGACCCGCACGTCGGCCTGGAAGCCACCGGTCCACTGGCTCGTCACCGAGTACGTGGCCGTGCAGGACCGGCCGGCCGGTGGCGGGGTGGACGGCGGCGGCGTCGTGGGCGGCGGTGCGGTGGTCGGCGGCGGGGACGTGGGCGGGGTCGTACCGCCGCCCCAGCCGCTCGTGCTGTCCAGCCAGGACACGCGCTGGGCGAGCCAGTCCCGCATCACCTGCACCTGCCCCTGCCACGTGGGCGCGGTCGGCGTGTTGAAGAAGCCGATCGTGGGCGAGGTGAGGTTGGGCCAGCGCTGGAAGTTTCGTTGCGCGGCGTTGGTGAGCGGCGTGGCGAGCCCGTCGATCCGGGCGTTGAGCGAGGCGTTGGAGAGCAGCCCTTGTCGCAGCTCACGCCACCGGTTGCGGACCTGGTTGACGAAGGCCGGGTCGCGGAGCAGGGTCTGGAACCAGTCGTTCGCCATCGGCTGCCGGGTCTGCTGGTGCTGCCAGCCCGAGGTCTGCGTGTTGTTGAAGAAGCCGCCGACGCCGAAGCTCAGGTCGTAGTCCCACAGCGGCCCCGCCACGATCTTGCCTTCGCGGTCCTTGTGGAAGTAGGCGCTGCGCACGTACGCGTCCATCTCGCGGCTCAGCTCGTAGATGATGAGCTGGTTGATGAACGAGGGCACGTCGATCCAGGCCGGATAGCCGGTGTTCGGATCGGCGTAGCCGGGACTGTCCAGCAGGTTGTGAAACTGTTGCAGGTGCTGGGTGAGCCACGCCTCCTGCTGTGCGTTCAGCGGCGAGGGGTCCTCGACCTCCAGGTAGTTCCAGCAGCTCGACGCGGCGCCGGTGCACTCCAGGATCGGCTCCTCGGCGGCCATCCACTCAAACTTGAAGATGTAGCCGCCC
This sequence comes from Phytohabitans kaempferiae, assembly GCF_042433955.1. Taxonomy (NCBI): domain Bacteria; kingdom Bacillati; phylum Actinomycetota; class Actinomycetes; order Micromonosporales; family Micromonosporaceae; genus Phytohabitans; species Phytohabitans kaempferiae. Next base: position 111,593 of record NZ_JBHLUH010000003.1, read on the forward strand.
TGAATCCTCGGCAGCGTCGTGTCCTCCTCGTCGAGCTGCTTGAGATCGAGGCGGTCCTTGGAGTTCTTGATCGTCTCGACGATCATGTAGACGCCCATGTAGTCGTTGGCCGCGAGCGGGCTGGCGTCGGTGTTGAGGTAGAACTCCACGAAGGCGAACCGGGGCGCGTGGATGCCCATGTCCCGGCCGAGCCCGTAGACGAAGGCGTCGCGGATCAGCGCCTTGTCGGTGAAGGGCCCGCGCATGACCCAGTCGGAGTCGGCGGGCATGCCGAGCACCGGCCAGTCCAGGTCGTCGTTCTCGTTGTCCCAGAATTCCAGCCGGTACGGCGTCTTCTCGAACGTGGACGAGGACTGGCCGCGCAGCCGCACGCCGGCACGGGTCGCCACGGCCGGCGTGGCGGAGAGCGAGGTGGCGGCGCCCGCGGACGCGCCGAAGACCATGGTGGCCGCGTCCACGTACTCCCGGCCGGGGCGGCCCGCGCCGTACGCGTCGACGACGACCAGTGGCAGGTCGTGGTTGGCGTTGATCGAGCGGGCGATGTAGAGCGCGGTGCCCGGCTCGCCCGAGGCCGCGCCCGACACGAACGCCTGGGCCCGCAGCTGGGTCGTCGCGGTCAGCCGCAGCGGCGCGCTGTAGAGCGGGGAGGAGGCGGTCGGCGGCTGGCCGTTGGTCGTGTACCTGATCTGCGCGCCGCTCACGGCGGTGCTCAGCCCGACCGAGACCTGGCCCTGGAAGGTGCCGCTCGGCACCGAGAAGGTGATGTCACCGGTGAGGTCGGCCTGCGCCTCCGCCTGCGCCGCCGCGTCGGCCGCCGACACGGCTGGTGCGGCTGGTGGCGCGTCGGGCGCGGCTCGGCTCGTGCCGGCGCGGGCGGGCAGCGTGATGCCGGCGACGAGGATCGCCATGGCGACGACGGCTACCGAACGGACGGCTGTACGCACGGAAGCTCCTTCCAGGGCCAGAGGTGGTCGGCTCCCGGCGAGGGCAGCGACCGGTGGGTGGGGGTGAAGTGGCGGCGCAGCAGCCGCCGCCACGGTGGAGCCGGGAGTTCGGTGCGGAGGGCGGCGAGCGCGGTGGCGTACTTCGAGATCCGGGTCGGCCGGATGCCGAGCCGCCACAGTCGGCGGTCCACCGTGGACGCGACCGAGGTCGTCTTGGTCTCCACGACGGCCAGGTCCGGCAGGTGCAGGGCGTGGTGCTCGTCGTACCAGGCGAGGTCGGTGTCGATCGTGACCCGGCTGGCGGTGGCGGGGAGGAAGAGCGTGCTGCGCCGGTACCTGCTCACCAGCGTGGGCAGGAAGGCGGTGGCGTGGTGGCCGTCGAGCACCTGCTCGACGAAGCACCGCCCCGGAGCCAGCGTGGCCCGGTCCGCGTGCTCGTACGGCGCGCGGTGCTTGACAGTGCTGCCCCGCGCGCCGGGGAGCTTGACCTCGAGCCAGCACTGCGCCGAGTCGACGTACGTGCGGGTGCGCACCTTGAACCGCCGGCGCCGCCGGTACGCGGTGAGCCGGTAGCTGGTCAGCTCGGGCGTGTCGAAGTACAGCGTCTCGTAGGTGAAGCGGCGAATGCCGTCGATCTCCAGTACCTCGGTGGTCCGGTCGAGCTCGGCGAGCAGGTGGTCCACGGCGGGGCGCGGGACCACGTACTTGCGGTCGATGCGGGTCTGGAGGGCGGCGCGCTCCAGCAGGTCGTCCAGCCCGATGGGATTGAGCGTGGACAGGGCGGCGCTCACCGGTGTCCCGCAAGCTGTGCCGGGGCGCTCGCGGTGGCGCCGTGCACGCCTGGCAGGTATCGGACACTGACCACGGTGGTGTCCTCGACCAGGTCGACCCGTTGCACGGTGGTGGAGTGCACGCGCCCGCCGAGCAGTTGCTCCAGGTGTGCCACCAGCGCGATCTGGTCGGTGAACGCGGAGTCCAGCACGACGATCTGGTTGCGGTAGCCACGGAAGAGGCGCGGATGGTCGCCCGCGTAGATCACGATCAGGATCAGCGCCATGAGTACGGCGTTGCGCCACAGCGGCTGCGTGTCGAGCGCGCCGAGCAGCCCGAGCGCCAGCGCGGAGAAGTAGTACGCCACCTCGTGCTGGTCCAGCTCGGTCGAGCGGAGCCGGATGATCGAGAGCACGCCGAAGAGCGCCATGCCGAGCCCCAGGCCGGCGCCGACGGTGCTCACGCTCAGCGCGCTGGCGACGGCCAGGACGCCGACGTTGACACCGAGGTACGCGACCACGAGGTCGCGCCGGCGGTGTCGCGGGAAGTAGAGCCCGAACACGAGCAGGCTCACCGCGACGATGTCGGCTGCGAACAGGATGAGCTGGGCCATGGCCTGGTGTCCTCCTGGATGTCTGTCTGACGTCCGGCGGCCACGCGACACCCGGGTGCCCAGTCGGTTTGGTGGCAACACTGCCGTAACCGTCCGGCCATCTGAGGGCCATGGAACGTTCGATATGGTTATCGGAACTCTTCCGGAAGGTTAACGGGAGGTGGAGATAGATGTCAATCTATGTGTGCCTTCTGCGTCCAACCTGACTTAACCGTCCAGAGTGGATGCTTGGTGCCTGGTTATGCCCCGGCGACCCTGTGGCGGCCGGGCGGTACCGTGTGCGCACCAGCCCGCCTCGCGGATCGGGAGCACAAATGTCCGAGCTGCCGCCGTATCCACGCCAGGCCATGCCAGGCCCGGAGGGAGACCCGTCCCAGCCGCAGTACCCGGGGCCGTGGGTACCACCGGGGACATGGGGACCGCCGCCTGGGATGTATCCGCCTGATCCGCTGATCAGTCCCGACTACGGCGGCTGGTGGCAGCGGTCTTCCTGGTGCTCGCTCCGGTGGTGGCGCTGGAGCGCGGGGGCGCCATCAGCCGGTGCTTCAAGCTCTTCCACGGCGACCTGGGCGCTTCCCTCGCGCGGACCGCCACGATCTTCGGCATCGTCATCGGCGGGTCGATCGTGGCGGGGATGATCGGGCTCGTCGGCACTCTGTCCGCTCCGGTAGAGACCGCTTCGAGCGGGACGATCATCACATGGTCGCTGGTGGAGGCGGCGGTGAGCGTGGTGATCGGCGGCGCGCTGCGGATTCTCACCGACCCGCTGACCGTGGGGGCCTACGCGGACATGCGCGCCCGGGTCGAGCCCTTCTCGTCGGCCATCCTGGCCCACGAGGCCGGCGTCCGATAGGACATGGTGGGGGCACGGTCAGGTGGCTGGGCCGGCTACACCGCGAGGATGTCCAATGTGGCCGCGTGTAGACGGTCCTGGGTCGCCGGTTCGGCGGCCTCGGGGTTGGGCGGCTCGGGGCGCCGCTCGTCGTAGTAGGTGCCGTTGTCACCGTGGCGCCCGGCGACGTACACGATGTTGTCCGCCGCGTGCTCGGGCCGGTCGCCGCCGACCGAGAACATCGCGTGCAGCAGCCCGGTCGCGATCACACCGGGGTGCACGCTGACGACCTCGACGGACGGGCTCGGCCGGTGCGCGGCCAGCCAGCACGAGTATGTGACCAGCGCGAGCTTGGAGTGCGCGTACGCGGCGGCCGGCGAGTAGCGACCGCGGGCGAGCGTGAGGTCGTCGAGGTGCAGGCTCGCCGAGAGGTGAGTGGCGGACGCGACGTTGACGATCCGCCCGGCTTCGACGCGATCGAGGAGCCCGGTGGTGAGCACCACCGGGGCGAGGTAGTTGGTCTGGAAGGTGATCTCGTTGCCGGTGCCGGTGAGCGTATGGGTCGGCGGCCCCGGGCGGGCGGCGTTGTTGACCAGCAGGTCGACCCGCTCCGTCACCCCGCGGATGTCGTGGACCAACCGCTCGGCCTCGTCGAGGTCGCCGAAGTCGGCCGCGAAGTAGAAGAGCTCGGCGCCGGCGGGCATCCCGGCCCGCACCGCGCGCAGCAGGTCGGCGACCTCGTCAGCGGGCTCCAGCCCGTGCAGGATCAGCGGGCTCGCGCGGTGGGCGAGGGCGAGCGCCGTGGCCCGGCCGATGCCGGTTGTCGCGCCCGTGAGGACGATCGAGCTGGGCACGCCCCAGTTTAGCGGGCGCGGGTCCGGCGGAGAGTGGGCGAGGCGAGGCCGGCGGCGCCGGTGACCGCGGTGATCGCGGCGCAGGTGGCGAGCACCGGCGGCGTACCGACCGCGTCGACCGCCGCGCCCAGGAGGTTGTTGGTCACGAGCAGCGGCAGGCTCTGCGCCAGGAGCACCACGGACTGGACACGGGCCAGGTGGGTCTCCGGCGTGTGCTGGAGCAGCAGCGGTGCCAGGTGCGTGGCGAAGAGGCCGTTGCCGGCTCCGGCGGCGAGCGCGGCCGCGGCGGCGTACGCCGGTGGCTCGAACACCGCCAGGCCGAGCACGCCGGCCGCCGCGACGACCAGGCCGAGGGCGGCCGCCACGCCCGGCCGGGGCGCCGCGCCACGGGCGAGCACGGTCGCGGCGACGCATGCTGTGGCGAGCGCGACCGTGCCGGCGACGGCCCCGGTCCATCCGCCCGACCACGCGCGCTCGCGGCCGAGCAGTGGCAACAGCAGCCCGATGACCGGCAGCAGGAAGCCCGCCGCGACGACCACCATGAGCAGCGCGGCCCGCAGCAGCCGGTCGTGGGCCGCCAGCCGCAGGCCGTCGAGCGTGTGGCGCCAGACTCCGCCGGGGCCGGGCTTCGGCGGCGCCGCCTCGCCGCGCGGTCGCAGCAGGACCAGGATCAGGAGCATGACCGCGAACGTGAACGCGTCCGCGAGCGCGGCGGCCGCCAGCCCCAGCCCGGCCACGACCAGCCCGCCCAGCGGTGGCCCGGCGATGGCGGTGGTCTGGCCGGCGAGCTGCCGGGCGGACATCGCCCGCGCCAGACCCTCGCCCGGCACCAGCCGTCGTGGCATCGACCCGGACGACGGCAGGTAGAACGCGTCTACGGTGCCGATCACCAGCGCGATGCCGAGCAGCAGCCAGACCGGCTCGCCAACCAGCCACACCAGGACGGCGAGGAGGACCGTGGCGGCGATCATCGCGGCATCGCCGGCCAGCATCGTCCGCCACGCGCCGAAACGGTCGCCGACGGCCCCGCCGATCAGCACCAGCAGGGCGCGCGGCAGGTTGATCATCGTGAGCACCAGGCCGGCCAGCACACCGCCCTGCCCGGCCGCGGTCCAGGTCATCCCGAACCCCAGCACCTGCGTGCCGAGCAGGGAGAGCGTGACGCCAGCCAGCCAGAGCCAGTAACGAGCCGGGATCATGCGGCGGAACCCTAGCCACCACCTCCGACAGTCCCGTCGACGAACGCGACCCGGCGGACCCCTTCCGCGCGGTCGTCACCGCGGGCCCTGCGCCCTGAGCACGAGCTGACCGGTCGCGGGCGAAGATCGAGCAACTTTTGTTTCTCGGGTTGACGTAACCCGAAATTCGATCGTAACGTTCATCGAGCGGTTTAACTCTTCGCCCATCTCCCTACCGGGGCGTCTGCCCGACCCGGTTGCCCAGGGGTCGCCTCGACGGCCCCCGGTTCGTCGTGAATACCCCCTGCTCGCGCATGCGCTGCGGCGCCCGGTTGGCCACACTCCTGAAGGGACATTCGGCCCATGAAAATAGAAGCTGCCCTGAACCGTCGAAACCTGCTGAAGGCGGCCGGGCTCACCGGCCTCGGCATGGGGCTCGCCGCCTGCGGCCGGGGCTTCGGCGGCGGTGACGACGAGCCCGAGGGCGGTGCCGTACAGCTCAACATGGTCTGGTGGGGCGACGCCAAGCGCGCCGAGAAGACGCAGGCCGCCCTGGACATCTTCCAGCAGAAGAACGCCGGCGTGACCGTCAAGATCGAGTATCAGGACAGCGGGCCGTACAAGGACAAGCTGGCCACGCGGTTCGCGGCCGGCGACCCGCCGGATGTGATGGCGATGCGCATGGACAGCCTCCGCGAGTACGCCGACCGCGGCGCCCTGCTCGACCTCGGCCAGCATGCCGGCGCGGTCGACCTGTCGGGGCTGAGCGACAACGCGAAGGCGCTGGCCGCGGTGAGCGACAAGACGTACGGCGTGCCGGCCGGCCTCAACGCGGTCGGTTTCGTGGTCAACAAGACGCTCACCGAGAAGTTCGGCGTGGCGATCCCGGACGGCAACACCTGGAGCTGGGACGACCTGGCCACCTTCGCCCGCGACGTGACCAAGGCCAGCGGAGGCAAGGTCTACGGCACCAACTTCGAGGCGTTCACACTGGCCAACTTCATCGTCTTCACCCGGCAGCGCGGCGAGGACTTCTACACGGAGGACGGCGCGCTCGGGGTGAGCGAGGCGACCGTGGCCGCCTGGTTCGGGATGATCGAGGCGATGCGGGCGGAAGGTGGCTTCCCGCCGGCCGGCTTCATCGAGAAGCTGGGCGCCTCGGCCGACCAGTCCTACCTGGCCAAGGGCTCGATCGCATCGCAGATCATCCCGACCAACAACTTCCTCGCGTACAACGCGGCGGCGGGCGGCAACCTCGCGCTGCTCCGCATCCCGGGCGAGACGCAGGGGGCGCGGCGGGGTCAGTCCGTCGACTGCCCGCACCTGTGGTCGGTGGCCGCCCAGTCCAAGCACAAGGAGGAGGCGCTCAAGCTGCTCGACTTCCTGGTCAATGACGTCGAGGCGTCGAAGGCCACCGGCACGACCCGGGGCGTACCGCCCAGCACGGCCGTCGCCGAGCAGATCAAGTCGACGCTGAGCCCGGACGACCAGGTGGCCACCGAGTACCTCGGCGCGCTCCAGAAGGAGCAGTTGCCGCGCTCCTTCACGTATCCGCCCGGATCGAGCAAGATCGCCTCCAGCCTCGAGTCGCTCGCCGCCGAGGTGGAGTTCAAGCGACAGACCCCGCAGCAGGCCGCGAAGACCTTCATCGACGCAGGGCGGAAAGCCCTGGGCAAGTGACCACCACTACGAGGGTCGTACTCCCCGCGCCCCCAGCCGCGCGGCCCGCACCGACGCCGGGGCGGGCCAAGCGGCGCAAGGACCGGGCCGGCTATCTCTTCCTGCTGCCCTGGTTCATCGGGATGCTCTTCACGGTCATCCCGTTTGTAGCCTCGCTGTATCTCGCCTTCACCGACTACAACCTGCTCAATGCTCCACAGTGGATCGGTCTGGAGAACTTCCAGGAGATGTACCGGGATCCGCTGCTGCGCCAGTCGTTGAAGGTGACGTTCATCTACACCTTCGTCTCGGTGCCGCTGTCGCTGGTGGTGGCGCTCGGTGTGGCGATGCTGCTCAACCAGGGCGTGCGCGGGCTCCCCGTCTATCGGGCGATCTTCTACCTCCCCTCGCTGCTCGGCGGGAGCGTCGCGGTGGTGCTGCTGTGGCGCTACATCTTCGGGCTCGACGGCGTCGTCAACGCGTTCCTCGGCTGGTTTGGCATCGACGGTCCAGGATGGACGTCCGATCCGGACTACGCGCTCACCACGCTGATCGTGCTGCACATCTGGACCTTCGGCTCGCCGATGGTGATTTTCCTGGCCGGGCTGCGGCAGATCCCCACGATGTACTACGAGGCGGCGTCCGTGGACGGCGCGTCGAAATGGCGCCAGTTTCGCTCGGTCACGCTGCCGCTGCTCAGCCCGATCATCTTCTTCAACCTGATCCAGTCGCTGATCTCGTCGTTTCAGACCTTCACGCAGGGATTCATCATGAGCGGCGGCACCGGCGGGCCGGCGGACTCCACGATGTTCTACAACCTCTACCTGTACCAGCAGGGGTTCTCGCAGTTCAACATGGGCTACGCCGCCGCCATGGCCTGGATGCTGCTGGTCATCATCGCCGTGTTCACCGCGCTCAACTTCCTGGCCGCCAAGTACTGGGTCTTCTACGACAACTGAGGTCTCACCATGCCGATGCTCCGATCCAGGTTTGCCCGGCACGTGCTGCTGTGCGTCGTCGGCGCGGTCATGATGTATCCGTTGCTGTGGATGCTCTCCAGCTCGCTCAAGCCCAGCCGGCTCATCTTCACCGACCTGTCGCTGTGGCCGGCCGAGTGGGACCTGAGCAACTACCCCGACGGCTGGGTCGCGCTGGAGCACCCCTTCACGGTCTACCTGGTCAACTCGTTTGTGATCGTGGTGCTGAGCATCATCGGCAACCTGATCTCCTGCTCGCTGGCGGCGTACGGCTTCGCCCGCCTCAACTTCACCGGCCGCAAGCTCTTCTTCGCGCTGATGCTCGGCACGATGATGCTCCCCGGCCACGTGCTGCTGGTGCCGCAGTACATCGTCTTCGCCAAGCTCGACTGGATCAACACGTACTACCCGCTGCTGGTGCCGAACTTCCTCGCCACCAACGCTTTCTACATCTTCCTGATGGTGCAGTTCATGCGGTCGCTGCCGCGCGAGCTCGACGACGCGGCGCGGATCGACGGCTGCGGGCCGTTTCGCACCTTCTGGAGCGTCATCATGCCGCTGTGCCTGCCGGCGTTCGCCACCACGGCGATCTTCACGTTCATCTCGGTGTGGAACGAGTTCTTCGGCCCGCTCATCTACCTGACCGACTCCGAGCTGTACACGGTGCCGCTGGCGCTGCGACAGTTCATCGACTCGGAGGGGCAGTCGCAGTGGGGGCAGATGTTCGCCATGTCGTTCCTGTCGCTGGCACCGGTCATCGGATTCTTCATCGCCGGCCAGAAGTACCTGGTCAAGGGCATAGCCACCACGGGGTTGAAATGAGACGTTACGCGCTGGTGGGCACCGGCTCCCGCTCCCAGATGTACCTCGGCGCGCTGCTCGGCTCGCACGCGGAGGCCGGGCTGCCGGTGGCGTTCTGCGACACCAACGAGGTGCGGATGGCCTTTCACGACCGCCTCGTGCGGGAGGCGCGCCCCGACCTGGCGCTGCCGCACTACGCGCCGGCCGACTTCGACACGCTGCTGGCGAAGGAGCGGCCCGACGTGGTGATCGTGACCTCGCCGGACGCGACCCACGCCGGATACGCCGGAGCGGCGCTGCGGCACGGCGCGGACGCGGTCGTGGAAAAGCCCATGACGACCGACGCCGCCGGGCTCAACGAGATCCACGAGGCGCTGTCCGCCAGCGAGCGCCGGCTGACCGTCACCTTCAACTACCGGTACTCGCCGCGCAACTCGCTCGTCCGCCAGCTCCTCACCGAAGGGGCGATCGGGGAGGTGACCTCGGTCGCGTTCGAGTGGTGCCTGGACACGCTGCACGGCGCCGACTACTTCCGCCGGTGGCACCGGGAGAAGGCGGTCTCGGGCGGGCTGCTCGTGCACAAGGCGAGCCACCACTTCGACCTGGTCAACTGGTGGCTCGCCGACCTGCCGGAGGTGGTGTTCGCCCGGGGCGGCCTGCGCTTCTACGGCGCTGACAACGCCCGCCGGCGAGGGCTCGGGGCGCGCCCGGAGCGGAGCCGGGACGCCACCGGTGACCCGTTCGGGCTGGACATCGCCGCCGACGACAAGCTCCGTGAGCTGTACCGCGACGGGGAGCACCTGGACGGCTACATCCGCGACCGTGACGTCTTCTCCGGGGGGATCACCATCGAAGACAACCTCAACGTCGTGGTGGGCTACCGCCGCGGCGCGTCGATGTCGTACACGCTGCACGCACACAGCCCGTGGGAGGGATACCGCGTCGCGATCAACGGCACCGGGGGGCGGATCGAGCTGGACGTCGTCGAGCGCGGGCACGTCACGCCCGGCGCGGCCGTCGACCCGAGCGCCACCGAAGACCCCCATCGGGAACGGGGCTCGCGGCTGCTGCTCCAGCGCCACTGGAAACGGGCCGAGCAGGTGCCGATCCCGGAGGGCCGGGGAGGGCACGGCGGGGGCGACGCGATGCTGCTCGACGACGTGTTCCACGGCCCGGGCGACGACCCGCTGGGCCGGGCGGCCGGCTACCTCGACGGCGCGGCCAGCGTGCTGGTCGGCGTGGCCGGCAACGAGTCACTTCGCACCGGCCAGGCGGTACGGCTGGACGACCTCGGTGTGCCACTGCGATGACCACTGTGGAGGCAGCGCCGCTGCCGCCGTGGGTCGCGGACAACGCGGACGGCACATACCGCAATCCGGTGCTGCACGCGGACTGGTCCGACCCCGACGTGATCCGGGTCAGCGACGACTTCTACCTCGTCGCGTCCAGCTTCCACCGCGTACCGGGGCTGCCGATCCTGCACAGCCGTGACCTGGTCAACTGGTCGATCATCGGCCACGCGCTGAACCGGCTGGAGCCGGAGGAGGCGTTCCGCGCGCCGCGGCACGGATGCGGGGTCTGGGCGCCGGCCATCCGGCACCACGATGGGCGGTACTGGATCTTCTATCCCGACCCCGACCGAGGCGTCTTCGTCGTCACCGCGACCGACCCGGCCGGCCCGTGGAGTCGATCGCACCTGCTCAAGCCGGGGCGAGGGCTGATCGACCCCTGTCCACTGTGGGATGACGACGGCTCCGCGTACCTGGTGCACGCCTGGGCGAAGAGCCGGGCCGGCTTCAACAACAAGCTCACCTGCCACCGGATGAGCCAGGACGGCACCGCGTTGCTGGACGCCGGCCGGTACGTCGTCGACGGCGACGCGCTGCCCGGCTACCGCACGCTGGAGGGGCCCAAGTTCTACCGGCGCGACGGCTGGTACTGGATCTTCGCGCCGGCCGGCGGCGTTGCCCACGGCTGGCAGTCGGTGTTCCGGTCCCGGCACGTCTTCGGGCCGTACGAGGACCGCGTCGTGCTGGCCCAGGGCGATACCCCGGTCAACGGGCCGCACCAGGGCGCGTGGGTGACCACCGCGCGCGGGCAGGACTGGTTTCTGCACTTCCAGGACAAGGGCGCGTACGGCCGGGTCGTGCACCTGCAACCGATGCGGTGGGTCGACGGCTGGCCCGAGCTGGGGGAGCCGGCCGGCCAGCCCGTCCTCTCGTACGCCAAGCCGGACGTCGCCGCCGGCCCCCTCGCCGCGCCCGCCACCGGTGACGACTTCGCCGGCCCGGGGCTCGGACCGCAGTGGGCGTGGGCAGGCAACCCCCAGCCCGGATGGTGGTGCCTCGATCCGGGACGCGGGCTGCGGCTGCCGTGCGTGCTCAGCGACGCGGCCGGTGACCTGCGCCAGCTCCCCAACCTGCTGGGCCAGCGGCTGCCCGCCGAGCGGTTTCGGGCCACTACCACGCTGCGGCTCACCGCCGCCCTGGCCGGCGCACGGGCCGGCCTCGCGGTGGTGGGTCACAGCTACGCCTGGATCGGGCTGGAACGCACGGCGGACGGCACCGCGCTGGTGCACCGTGCCGCGAGGGCCGGTGAGTCCGAGGTGGACGCCGCGGTGGCACAGCCGCTCGCGGGCGAGTCGGTCGGCGTGGGCGTCGAGGTCGGCCCGGGCGGGGAGTGCCGCTTCCTCGCCGCGGTCGGTCCGGAGCCGCTCCGCCCGGTGGGTCCGCCGTTCACCGCGACCGCCAGGCACTGGGTCGGCGCGACGCTCGGCCTCTTCGCGACCGCGCCCCCGGCAGCCGGACCAGGCGGCGCCGCCGAGGTGGGGCCGCTGCACGTCACGGGCGCCGACACATGACCTCGACCGAGACGATCAGCCTGCGCCTGGGCGACCGTCCGGTCGCCGAGTACGCCTGGCAGCCGGCCCTGCCGGAGAGCATGTCGCCCCGACCGTTCCTCCATCCGGTACGCACGCTCGGCGGCACCGAGGTCACCGAGTCGATGCCCGCCGACCACCTGCACCACCTCGGCGTGAGCGTCGCGGTCGCCGACGTGGGCGGGGCGAACTTCTGGGGCGGGCGCACGTTCGTACCGGGGCGCGGACCGGTGCACCTGCCCAACCACGGCACGCAGCGCCACCACCGGTGGGCCGCGCGGGACGCCAGCGCCGTTCACCACGAGCTGCGGTGGATCGGTCCGGCCGGCACCGATCTGGTACGCGAGCGGCGCCGCATCGCCGCCCTGCCGATAAGCGACCGGGCCTGGGCGCTCGACTTCGGCTTCGAGCTGACCAACGTGACCGGGGAGCCGCTCGCCTTCGCCAGTCCGGCGACGAACGGCCGCCCCGGTGCCGGATACGGCGGCTTCTTCTGGCGGGCGCGGCGCGGCGACCGGCGAGTGCAGGTACTCGGGCCGGACCGCACCGGCGAGCGGCGCCTGCACGGCCGGCGGACACCGTGGCTGGCGCTGACCGGCGGGGCCACCGAGCCGTGGACACTGATCTTCGTATCCACCGGGCCCGCGCACCGTGCCGATCTCTGGTTCGTACGCAGCCGCGACTACGCCGGCGTGGGCTCCTCGCTCGCCTGGGACCAGCCGCTCGTCGTCGGCTCGGGCACCGCGCTGCGTCGCCGTATCATCACGGTGGTGGCGGACGGCCGGCTACGCTCCCGAGAGGTCGCCGACATCGCCGGTCGGGTCGCGACGGCACCGCCCGACGACGAGTGGCCGCTGTGACCGCCAGCCGCCGGGCCGTCCCCGGCATCGCCGCCGTCCGGGCCGGCCACGCGCCGCCGCGATCGGAGACCGGTGCGGGCCTGGCGACGAGAGACGGCGAGGTGACGATGGCGGGTCCTGGCGTACGGCCACCGGCGCTGTCCGACCGGCCACACACGGCCACGCTGCGGGTCGACGGTCGCGAGGTCGCGCGGTACGTGTGGCAGCCCGACCTGCCGCTGGCCATGTCCCCGCGCCCCTACCTGCATCCCGTACGCACGCTCGGCGGGAGCACGGTCACCGATGCGGGGCCCGACTCGCACCGGCACCAGTTCGGCATCAGCATCGCCGCGCCCGACGTGGGCGGGCGCAACTTCTGGGGCGGGCGCACCTTCGTGGCCGGGCACGGCCCCGCCTGGCTCGACAACCACGGCATCCAGCACCACCAGCGGTGGCTGCGGCACACCACCGACGAGCTGGCACACCAGCTGCGGTGGGCCGACGCGCACGGCGCCGCGCTGCTGCACGAGCTTCGCACGATCGCCTGCCGTCCGCTCGGCGAGACCGCCTGGGCGCTGACCACGCACACGCGGCTGACCAACGCCACCGGCGGGCCGCTGACCATCCGCAGCCCCGCCGCGCAGGGGCGGCCCGGCGCCGGATACGGCGGCTTCTTCTGGCGGGGCGCCGCCGTCGACAGCGCGCACATCCTCAGCCCGGCGGGAGCGGACGTGCGGTCCGTACACGGTGGCACGGCCGACTGGCTCGCGGTCACCGGCGTCACCGGCGGTGGCATGTGGACGGTGCTCTTCACGCCCGGCGACGAGACCACCGCGCGCGACCGGTGGTTCGTCCGCGCCCGTGACTACCTGGGGGTGGGCTCCTCGCTCACCTGGGACGAGCCGCTGGTCCTCGGGCCGGACGAGGCGATCGAGCGGCGGTTGGTGATCGCCGTGGTGGACGGCCCGCTGGCCCCGGCCGCGGCCGCCGCGCTCGCCGACTCCGCCCGGCAGGCGCCATGACCACTCCGATTCGGCCGAGCAGCCCTCGCCAGCGCGCAGAGCCGGTCCGGCAGGAGAGCCTGCGCACCATCAACCTCGAACTTGTCTTCCGGCACATCGTCGCCGCGGCCCATCCCATCTCCCGCACCGAGCTGGCGGCGGCCACCAGCCTGACCCGTCCCACCATCACGCGCATCGTCGAAGACCTCCTCGCCGGGCAGCTCATCACCGAGACCGGCATCGCCCACGACGGTCGCGCCGGCCGGCCGCGCGTCGGGCTCACACTCTCCGACCGGGGGCCGGCCGGGCTGGGCCTCGACATCCGGGGGGACGGGCTGGCGGCGTGCGTCGTCGACCTGACCGGCAACGTGCGCCACCTCGCCTTCGCGCCCTCGCCGTACGCCGGCCGCACCGCGGACGCCATCCTCGCCGACGTCGCCCGCATGGCGGACGCGGCGATCGACGCCATCGCGGCGGAAAACCTCACGGTGGTGACCGCCACGCTCGCCGTACCCGGACCGGTGGACGCCGGCGTGGTGCGGTCGGCACCGGCCCTCGGCTGGCGCGACGTCGACGCCGGCGCCCTGCTGCGCAACGCGATCCAGCACCTGGAGCTGCCGGTACGCGTGGAGAACGAGGCCAACCTCGCCGCGCTCGGCGAGCTGTACGCGAGCGAGAACACGCTCAGCGGCTTCGTCTACGTCTCCGGCGGCCTCGGGATCGGGGCCGGCATCGTCCTCGATGGACAGTTGCTGCGCGGGATGCGGGGCTGGAGCGGCGAGCTGGGACACGTCACGGTGTACCCCGACGGCAAGGTCTGCCCGTGTGGCGCCCGTGGCTGCCTCCACACGTACGCGAGCCTGGAGGCGATCCTCGGCGACGAGCCGGTGCCCACCGGAGTCACGCCCGACGCCGCCATCCTGACCCGCTCCGACGCCGGTGACCCGGCCACTCTCGACGCGCTCGACACGGCCGGCGTGGCGCTCGGCATCGCCCTCTCCGACGTACTCAACATCCTCGACATCGACACGGTGCTGCTGGGCGGCAGCTTCGCCCTCCTCGCGTCCTGGCTGACCGCCAACGCCCGCGCCGAAATCAACCGGCGCGTCCTCACGACCGACTGGGCACCCATCACGCTCCGGCCGGCCATCCTCGGCCCCGACGCCGCGGTCATCGGTGCCGCGTTGACGTCGATCGACCAGATCCGTCAGCACCCCGCGACGTGGCTGGTGCACCAGCCGACGACTCACTAGCCTCCGCGCCTCGGCGGCGGTCGCGGCCTCGGTCAGCCGCCGCCTGCCCCGCTGTGGCCGGAAGAGCGATAGAAACCCCAGCCCACGGGGTTTGTTTCATCGATTGACATAACGGTGTGGCGTGACATAGCCTCAGGTACGCATCGACTGGGATCGGTGGCTGGGCAACCGCCGTCTCCAGTTTCGTCGCCTGTCCGGGCTCGGGCGCATCTGGCGGATCTCTGCCGGGGCTGTGGCGAGCCCCAGACGGCGACCGGCCCACCGGACAACGGCCACGTGCGACAGGCCGGACCGCTCCTGGGCCTCGCCCCGCACCGGCAGGAGCCACCAGACGCGCCCAGCGGCGGCTACTCCATACAGCCATCTCCCGACGGCCGGCGCGACGGTTCCTTCGCACGCGGACGGCCTTTCCTGTGCGAAGAAAGGATGCGCATGTCCAAACGTCTGACCCTGGGCATCGCCGTGGCTCTGGTGGTGCCGGCCGCCATCGTCGCGGTGTCGGTGTTGCCGGCGAGTGCGGCGATTCCGGCCAATGGTGGTGTTTACACGCTGGCGGTCGCGGCGTCTGGCAAGTGTTTGGAGGTTGCGGGCGGTTCGACGGCTAATGGTGGTCTGCTTCAGCAGGCGGCTTGTTCTGCTGGTGTGACGCGGCAGCAGTGGCGTGTGGTGTCGTCGTCGGCTGGTGGTTTCAATCTCGTGAATGTGAATAGTACGCGTTGTGCGGATGTGCCTTCTGGGACTGGTTCGGGGGCGCAGCTTCAGCAGTGGGGCTGTGGTGATGGTACGAAGGTGAATCAGCGGTGGTCGTTTGCGGCGTCGAGTGCGGCTTCTGGGAAGTTCACCATCGCGAGTGCGTCGAGCGGGATGTGTGTGAGTGACAAGGATGGCTCGACGGCGGGCAATAATCCGATCATTCAGGAAGCGTGTTCGGACATCGCTCGGATGCAGTGGTTGTTCAACCAGGTCGGCGGTAACCCCAACCCCAACCCGACCACGCCGCCACCGGGCGGGACGCCGTACTCGAACGTGCCGGACGGCTTTGCCCAGGGCGTCACGGGCGGCGCCGGCGGGCAGACCGTGACGGTCACCAACCAGTCGCAGCTCAACCAGTACGTGACGGCGAGCGCGCCGTACGTGATTCGGGTCGCCAACACGATCAACATCAGCCCGAAGGGCACCGAACTGCGGGTCGCCTCCAACAAGACGATCATCGGGGTCGGCACCAGCGGGCACATCGTGGGCGGCGGCTTCTTCCTGGGCGCCGGGGTCAGCAACGTGATCATCCGAAACCTGACCATCCGTGACACGCTGATGCCGGACGACGACCCGGATGACGACGCGTACGACTACGACGCGATCCAGATGGACACCGCCAACCGGATCTGGATCGACCACAACCGGCTCTCCCGGATGAACGACGGTCTCATCGACAGCCGCAAGGACACGACGAACCTGACCGTGTCGTGGAACCACCTGGTCGACAACAACAAGACCTTCGGCATCGGCTGGACCGAAAACGTGACCGCGCGGATGACGATCCACCACAACTGGTTCCAGAACACGCGTACGCGCAACCCGAGCGCCGACAACATCGCGTACGCGCACTTCTACAACAACTACCTCCAGAACTGCGCCTCGTACGGCAACTACGTGCGCGGGCTGACCAAGGCGGTCATCGAGAACAGCTACTTCGAGAACGTCCGTAACCCGTACTACGTCGAGGCCGGCGAGCTGGTCAACCGGGGCAACATCCGGGTCAACAGCCCGTGGGACTCCGGCAAGGTGACGTCGAAGGGTTCGGCGTTCAACCCGAGCAGCTTCTACTCGTACACGCTGCACAACGCGGCCGACGTGCCCGCGCTGCTGCGCCAGTACGCCGGACCGCAGGCGAACATCGGCATCTGACCCACCGCCGGCGTGAGCCGTTCCTCAATCTTGCCGGGCGTCAGCAATTTTGCTGGCGCCCGGCAACTTTGCTACCGTCGGCGAGGTGAGCGACACCGGACTGCGCGAGCGTAAGAAGGCGGCGACGCGGGCGGCCCTGGCCGACGCGGCGATCCGCCTGGCGCAGGAGCGCGGCGTGGAGCACGTGACCGCCGAGGCGATCGCCGAGGCGGCCGGGGTGTCGCCGCGCACGTTCCACAACTACTTCGCCAACAAGGAAGAGGCCATCCTCGCCGCGATGTGGGACCTCGTCCGCGAGGTCGTGGCCGCGATCCGGGCCCGGCCGGCCGCCGAGTCGGCGATGGAGGCGATGCGGCAGGTCGCCGACGAGCTGATCGCCACCAGCGTCGACAGTATCGACCAGCTCGCCACGTGCATGGGGTTGATGGACAACAGCCCGGCCCTCTCCACGCACAGGGACGCGTTGAAGGAGGAGGTCGGGCACAGCCTCGTCGAGGCGCTGGCCGAGCGCTCAGGCACCGACCCCGACCGCGACCTGTACCCGCGCCTGCTCACCGCCAGCCTGCACGCGGCGCTGATCGCGGCGATCGAGGTGTCCCGCACCGACAAAACCGGCCGTAGCCTCGCCGACCTGCTGACCGAGGCATTCGACCAGCTCGCCGCAGGGCTGCGCGAGCCGCTCCGCTAACTCCAGATCGCACGCGGCCCCAGCCGGCGAATCGATGGCGGGGCAGATCACGCACGCCCTCATCACAGGGAGACATGTCCCATGGCAACCTATCTGTACCGGTTAGCGCGGTTCTCGTACCGTCGCCGGCGGCTCGTCCTGGTGCTGTGGCTGGCGCTGCTGGCCGCGTTCGGCACGGGCGCGCTGACCCTGTCGGGGCCGACCTCCACGTCGTTCACCGTGCCCGGGACCGAGTCGCAGAAGGCCATCGACCTGCTGGGCGAGCGGTTTCCGCAGGCTGGCGCGGGCGGTGCGACGGCGCGCGTGGTCTTCGCCGCCCCGTCCGGCCAGTCGCTGACCGACCCGGCCAGCCAGGCCGCGATCGCGGAGACGGTCGCCGCACTCCAGACGGCGCCCCAGGTGGGCGGGGTCACCGACCCGTACCAGACCGGCGGCGTCAACCCGACCGGCACGGTCGCGTACAGCCAGGTGACGTACACGGTGCAGGGCATGGACATCACCGACGCCTCGCGGGACGCGCTGCGCGCCGCCGCCGAGCCGGCCCGCGCAGCCGGGCTGACCGTGGAGATGGGCGGTGACGCGCTCCAGCCGCCGGTGGAGACCTCGGCGACCGAGGTGCTGGGCATCGTCGTCGCCGCGCTCGTCCTGGTGATCACTTTCGGGTCGCTGGTCGCGGCCGGGCTGCCGCTGCTGACCGCCATCATCGGGATCGGCATCGGCATCGCGGGCATCATGATCGTCAGCGGCTTCGTCGAGATGGCGTCGACCACCTCGATCCTCGCGCTGATGCTGGGCCTGGCGGTCGCCATCGACTACGCGCTGTTCATCGTCTCCCGGTACCGCCATGAGCTGGCCGTGGGCCGCGAGGGCGAGGAGGCCGCGGGACGCGCGGTGGGCACGGCCGGCTCCGCCGTGGTGTTCGCCGGGCTGACCGTGGTGATCGCGCTGGCCGCGCTCGCGGTGGTGAACATCCCGCTGCTCACCGAGATGGGGCTCGCCGCGGCGTCCACTGTGGTCGTCGCCGTACTCATCGCGCTCACGCTGCTCCCCGCTCTCCTCGGCTTCGCCGGTCGGCGGATCATGGGCCGGCGCGGCCGCGATCCGGAGACCGCCGGCAACGGCAAGCCCACCGCCGGTACCCGATGGGCCCGCTTCGTCACCCGGCGGCCGGCGGCGGTGCTGGCGGTCGCGGTGCTCGCCCTGGGCGTGATCGCGGTGCCCGCACTGAGCCTGCGCCTCGGCCTGCCGGACGACGGCACCGCCGCGCCGGACACGACTCAGCGCAAGGCGTACGACCTGCTCAGCCAGGGCTTCGGCCCCGGCTTCAACGGCCCGCTGACCGTGGTGGTCGACGGGGCCGGCAGCACCGACCCGCAGGGCGTGGCCGAGGGCGCCGCCGCCACGATCCAGGCGCTGCCGGACGTGGTCGCGGTCGTCCCGCCGGTGTTCAACCAGACCGGCGAGACCGCGCTGCTGACCGTGATCCCGGCCAGCGCGCCGAGCAGCGCCGCCACCGAGGATCTGGTCGGGGCGATCCGGGACGCCGATGAGGCCGTGCCGGGCGACCTGTACGTGACCGGCCAGACCGCCATGAACATCGACGTCTCCTCGCGGATGGGCGCCGCGCTCGTGCCGTACCTCGCGGTGGTGGTCGGGCTGGCCTTCGTACTGCTCGCGCTCGTGTTCCGGTCGATCGTGGTGCCGCTCAAGGCGACGCTCGGCTTCCTGCTCTCGGTGGTCGCCACGTTCGGCGCGGTGGTGGCGGTCTTCCAGTGGGGCTGGCTGTCCGGGCTCTTCGGGGTCGAGGAGACCGCCCCGATCATGTCGCTGCTGCCGGTGCTGCTGGTCGGCATCGTGTTCGGCCTCGCGATGGATTACCAGGTCTTCCTGGTGACTCGCATGCGGGAGGAGTACGTGCACGGCGCCAAGCCGACCGAGGCGGTGGTCACCGGCTTCGGCCACGGGGCGCGGGTCGTGACGGCGGCGGCGATCATCATGATCAGCGTCTTCGCCGGCTTCATCCTTTCCCACGAGTCGCTGATCAAGTCGATCGGCTTCGCGCTCGCGGTAGCGATCCTCTTCGACGCGTTCGTCGTACGGATGGCGATCGTGCCTGCGGTGATGACGCTGCTCGGCCGCTCCGCGTGGTGGTTGCCGCGCTGGCTCGACCGGATCCTGCCCAACGTCGACGTCGAAGGCGAGAAGCTCCGCCACGAACTGGCGGCCAGCGAGCCGGCGCCGGCGGCGGAAGGCGCGCCAGCGATGCGATAGGGGCATCGGCACTCCGGACCCGTCGCGCGGGCGGCGGGTCCGGGGTTATGGTGGACGGGCCGGTCGAGAGGCGCTGCAACGGGCGCGATGCCCGCCACGCTCGACCCGGTTTCCAGTTGTTGGAAGGGCGCCTCCGTCAGAGGAGGTGTCCTCTTCCCATGTCGTTGTCCATCCAAAAGCTCAACGGTGTCGAGTTCGCGGTGCGCGATCTGTCGCTGGCCGATTTCGGCCGGCACCAGATGCGCCTCGCCGAGCAGGAGATGCCCGGCCTGATGGCGATCCGGCGGGAGTTCGCCGACCAGCAGCCGCTGCGCGGCGCGCGGGTCGCCGGCTCGCTGCACATGACGATCCAGACGGCCGTGCTGATCGAGACGCTGGTCGCGCTCGGCGCCCAGGTGCGCTGGGTCTCCTGCAACATCTTCTCCACACAGGACGAGGCGGCGGCCGCGGTCGTCGTCGGTCCGGAGGGGACGCCCGAGCAGCCGTCCGGCACTCCGGTCTTCGCCTGGAAGGGCGAGACGCTGGAGGAGTACTGGTGGTGCACGATGCAGCTGTTCGACTTCGGCGACGGCCAGGGGCCAAACATGATCGTCGACGATGGCGGTGACGTCACGCTGCTCCTGCACAAGGGAGTCGAGTTCGAGAAGGCGGGCGCGGTGCCGCAGCCGGAGGTCGACGACCACGAGGAGTACCGGCTGATCCTCGACGTGCTGCGGTCCAGCCTGGCGGCCGACGGCCAGCGGTTCACCAGGATGGCGGCCGAGGTCCGGGGCGTCTCCGAGGAGACCACCAACGGCGTCGGGCGGCTCTACAAGCTGGCCCGCGAGGGGCGGCTGCTCTTCCCGGCGATCAACGTCAACGACTCGGTGACGAAGTCCAAGTTCGACAACAAGTACGGCATCCGCCACTCCATGGTGGACGGTCTCAACCGGGCCACCGACGTGATGCTCGGCGGCAAGCTCGCGGTGGTGTGCGGCTTCGGCGACGTCGGCAAGGGCGCCGTCGAGGCACTGCGCGGCCAGGGCGCGCGGGTCGTCGTCACCGAGATCGACCCGATCTGCGCGCTCCAGGCGGCGATGGAGGGCCTTCAGGTCGTCGAGCTGGACGACGTGGTGGAGCAGGCCGATGTCTTCATCACCACGACCGGCGGCACCGACATCATCATGGCCGACCAGATGGCCCGGATGAAGCACAACGCGATCGTCGCCAACGTCGGCCACTTCGACACCGAGATCGACATGGCCGGGCTCGCGCGCGTGCCAGGCATCGTGAAGACCGAGGTGAAGCCGCAGGTGCACGAGTGGCTCTTCCCGGACGGGCACGCGATCCTGGTGCTCTCCGAGGGCCGCCTGATGAACCTGGGCAACGCGACCGGTCACCCCAGCTTCGTGATGTCCAACTCGTTCACCAACCAGGTGATGGCCCAGATCGAGCTGTTCACCAAGCCCGGCGAGTACCAGGTCGAGGTCTACACGTTGCCGAAGCACCTGGACGAGAAGGTGGCCCGGCTGCACCTCGACGCGCTCGGTGTGCGGCTGACCAGGCTCACCAAGAAGCAGGCCGAATACCTCGGCGTCGATGTCGAGGGGCCGTACAAGGCCGACCACTACCGGTACTGACACCGGAGCCGCCCGGGTCCACATCGGACCCGGGCGGCTCTCACAATCGCTCCGGTGGCGTGGAGAGTCGTTCGTCGCACGCCGGAAGCCTCTTTCGCGCACCGGTGACACACCGCTCCGGTGCACCGGTCGGCGTGACGCACGCGACCGCGATCCGGATCGAAGACCACACGACGCGCGCGATGCCCTGGCGTCAGGCGCGCGCGGTGGCCGCCACCGGGGCGGTCGTACCGGCGGCGGCCGAGGCGGTCGTGCCGTACGAGCGCTGCCAGGTCGGCGGTGGCTCGGTGTCCGGCAGGCGCGAGGCCAAGGACCACATCCGGCGCGCGGGGGAGGATGCCCGCCCCGGCGACGAACTCCTCCTGCCCTAGGTCGCGCTCCCGCGAGGCGGGTCACCTCGAATTTTGTGTAATGGCGCCGTGCGATTTTCTGTAATGGCGCTGGCTGTCCGGCCGGCGAAGGTCGTCAATAGGTTGCTGCCGGCAACCTATTGACTGTTACATCTGTGTCGGTGCAGTATTTCGGCACGATGTCGCTGATGAAGTCCCGTGCATCAACGAGGTCAGTCTCAGTGTCATTGGCGTGATCGGCGCACGCCCTGTCTGGACCAGTGCGACAGGAAGCGAGAGCACCGATCATGTTCCGAAGATTGGCCTTCTGCCTTGCCCTCGTGATGGCGGCAGTGGGCTTCACCACCGTCCCGGCGCAGGCCGCAGCCGACTTCAACGTGCTGATCTTCAGCAAGACGGCGGGCTTCCGCCACGACTCGATCCCGGCCGGCATCGCCGCGATCCAGCAGCTCGGCGCCCAGCAGAACTTCACCGTCGAGACCACTGAGGACGCGGCCCAGTTCACCGCCGCCAACCTCGCCCGCTTTCAGGCGGTGATCTGGCTTTCCACCACGGCCGACGTGCTCAACGCCAGCCAGCAGACCGCGTTCGAGAACTACATCCGGGCCGGCGGCGGATACGTCGGCGTGCACGCGGCGGCCGACACGGAGTACGACTGGCCCTGGTACGGCGGCCTGGTCGGGGCGTACTTCGCCAGTCACCCCGCGATCCAGAACGCCACCGTACGGATCGAGGACACGACCCATCCGTCGACCGCCGGGCTGCCGACCGCGTGGCCGCGCAACGACGAGTGGTACAACTACCGGACCAATCCCCGCTCGCAGACCCACGTGCTCGCGACGCTCGACGAGAGCACGTACACCGGCGGCTCGATGGGCGGCGACCACCCCATCGCGTGGTGCCGGGGCTACGACGGCGGCCGCTCCTGGTACACCGGCATGGGCCACACCATCGAGAGCTTCAGCGAGGCCAACTTCCGTACGCACCTGCTCGGCGGCATCCGGTACGCGGCCCAGGGCACCGGCAACTGCGGTGGCACCGGCAACCCGCAGGCCGGCTACTCGCAGGTCACGCTCGCGAAGGGCGTAGCCGAGGTCGGCGAGCCGATGGGCCTCACCGTGCTGCCCAACCGGGGCGTGCTGCACACCTCGCGGGACGGCACGGTCCGCTACACCGACCCGGTCGGCAACACGAAGGTCGCGCTGAACATCCCGGTGTACACGCACGACGAGGAGGGCCTGCAAAGCATCAAGGCGGACCCCAACTTCGCCTCGAACCGGTGGGTCTACGTCTTCTACGCCCCGCCGCTCTCGACCCCGGCCGGGGACGCGCCGTCGACCGGCACGCCGGCCCAGTTCGCCCCGTTCAACGGCGTGAACCGGCTGGCCCGGTACACGGTCAACGCCGACTTCACGCTCAACGCGCAGTCGGCGGTCACGATCCTCGACGTACCGACCAGCCGTGGCATGTGCTGCCACGTCGGCGGTGACATCGACTTCGACGCGGCCGGCAACCTGTACCTCTCCACCGGCGACGACACCAACCCGTTCGACTCCAGCGGCTACACGCCGATCGACGAGCGGACCGACCGCAATCCGGCGTACGACGCGCAGCGCACCTCCGGCAACAGCAACGACCTGCGCGGCAAGGTGCTGCGGATCAGGCCGAGCGCCGGTGGCGGTTACACGATCCCAGCCGGCAACATGTTCGCGCCCGGCACGGCCAACACGCGACCCGAGATCTACGCGATGGGCTTCCGCAACCCGTTCCGGATGAGCGTCGACAAGGCGACCGGCGCGGTCTACCTGGGCGACTACGGGCCGGACGCCGGCACCAGCAGCTCGACGCGGGGACCGGCCGGCAACGTGTCGTTCGAGCGGATCACGCAACCCGGCTTCTACGGCTGGCCGTACTGCTCCAACTACAACACGCCGTACATCGACTTCACGTTCCCGTCCGGACCGTCGGGCGCCGCGTTCAACTGCACCGGCGGCCCGGTGAACAACTCGCCCAACAACACCGGCATCACTCAGCTCCCGGCGTCGCGGGCGGCGTGGCTGCCGTACGGGGGCGGGCAGGACCCGCCGGCGCTCTGCTGCGGCAGCCTGTCGCCGATGGGCGGCCCGGTCTACAACTACAGCGCCGCGCTCGCCTCGGACGTGAAGTTCCCCGCGTCGATGAACGGCAAGGTGTTCCTCGGCGAGTTCGGCCGGCGGTGGATCAAGACGGCCACCGTGACCGCGAGCGGTGGGGTCGGCACGATCGAAGCGTTCCCGGCGTACACCGGCACGCAGGTGATGGACCTGGAGTTCGGGCCGGACGGCGCGCTCTACGTGCTCGACTACGGCACGGGCTGGTTTGGCGGCGACGCCAACTCGGCCGTCTACCGGATCGAATACCACACCGGCGGCGGCCGCGCCCCGATCGCGATCGCCAACGCCAATCCGATCAGCGGAAACGCGCCGCTGACCGTGCAGTTCAGCTCGGCCGGGTCGAGCGACCCGGACGGCGATCCGATCAGCTACGCGTGGGACTTCACCACGAACGGCAGCACCGACTCGACCGCCGCCAACCCGTCGTTCACGTACACGAGCAACGGCGAGTTCACCGCGACGTTGACGGTGACCGACAACACGGGCCGCAGCTCCACGGCGAGCGTGGTGATCGGGGTCGGCCGGCCGACGGTCACGCTCAACCAGCCCTTGAACGGGCGGCTGTTCAACTTCGGTGACGCCATCCCGTATCAGGTCACGGTCAGCGACCCGAACGCGCCGACCGTCGACTGTAGTCGAGTAAAGATCAACTACATCCTCGGGCACGACAGCCACGGCCATCCGATGACCAGCGCCACCGGCTGCTCGGGCACGATCCAGACCACTGTGGATGGTGAGCACGACGCCAACGCCAACATCTTCGGCGTGATCGCCGCCGAGTACCTCCCGGTGGGCTCGACCACGCCGGTCTACGCGCCACAGGCGGTCCTCCAGCCGCGCGCCCGGCAGGCCGAGCACTACAGCGCCCAGCAGGGCACGACGGTGGTCGCCAAGCCCTCCGCGAACGGTGGCAGCGCGATCGGATACATCGAAAACGGCGACTGGATCTCGTTCAATCCGTACAACCTGACCGGGGCCACGTCGTTCACCGCGCGGGTCGCCTCGGCCGGCGTGGGCGGGACGATCACCCTGCGGACCGGCTCGGCTACCGGCCCGGTCGTCGGCACCGCGACGGTCGCCCCGACCGGCGGCTGGGAGACCTGGGCAAACGTCACCGGCACGGTCACGCCGCCGTCCGGTACGCACAACCTGTTCATGGTCTTCACCGGCGGCGCGGGGAGCCTGTTCGACATCGACTCGTTCAGTTTCGGCAGTAGCGGTCCGCCTCCGCAGGGCGGCAACCTCGCGCTGAACAAGCCGGCGACGGCGTCCAGTGTGGAGTCGGCGGACTTCCCGGCGTCG